>JBEKVA010000224.1:0-7131 GCA_049514475.1 Spirochaetia bacterium | reverse complement strand
CCGGCGTCCCAGGAGGTTGTGCGTGGTGAAGGCGATGCCCGACATGAGCAGGAAGATCCCCATGAAGATGAAACCGAAGGGGGTGGAGAAATATGCCCGTATTTCCTTTCGGATGACATCGATCATGACGGTGATTCCCCGTCTTCGCAGGCGCCGGTGAGCTGCAGGAAGACTTCCTCCAGGGTGGCCCCGATGGTACGCAGCTCGATGATCGGGATTGCCTTCGCCGCCAATGCGTGAAACAGAGGCACGCGCACGGCGGCGCCTTTTGCGCTCTCCACCAGGAATGTGCATTGGTCCGCGGGACCCGTGGAAGGATTGTCCATCGGCGTGACGCACGTGATGCCGCCGATGCCGGCGAGGACCGCCGCGGCGTCCCCGGCGCTGCCCTGCACCGTGAGGATGAACCGCCCGGTGTCCGCACCGCCCCGCGCGAGGCTGTCGGTGGTGTCCTCTGCAATGATCCTTCCCCGGTTGAGGATGATGACGCGGCGGCAGACCATGCTCACCTCGGGGAGGATGTGGGAGCTCAGGATGATGGTATGGTCCCTGCCCAGCTCGGTGATCAGCTGGCGGACTTCGTTCATCTGTTTCGGGTCCAGGCCCACGGTGGGCTCGTCAAGGACGAGGATGGGAGGATTGGCGATGATCGCCTGGGCCAGGCCCACCCGCTGACGGTATCCCTTCGAGAGATTCCTGATCAGCCTGTCCCTGACGTGGGGGATGCTTACCTTCTCCATGGTCTCGTCGACCCGCCGGGGACGCTCCGCCTTCCTGACGCCCCTGATGGCGGCAACGAAGGACAGGTACTCGCGGACCCTCATCTCGGGGTACAACGGGGGGATCTCGGGGAGGAACCCGATCCGCCGGGTGACCTCCCTGGGTTGTTTCAGCAAATCGAAGCCGTCCACGAGGACTGTCCCCGCGGACGGCGGCATGCAGCCGGTCATGATCCTCATGATCGTGCTCTTGCCCGAGCCGTTGGGACCGAGAAGACCGACGATCTCGCCTTTCTGCACGGTGAAGTCTATGCCCATGGCACCGACTTTCTCACCGTAGAGCTTGGAGAGCCCGCGTACCTCGATCATTCCCGCGATCCCATGGGTCTACCCGGCGCGGCCGTTCCGTCGCCCGGATCAGAAATTGAAGTTGTCGGGATCCGGGCCGAAGCGCTTGTCGGCGTTCAATCCGTCGAGCTTCGCCATGTCATCGGCCGAGAGGGAGAAGTCGTAGACCTTCGTGTTGTCCACGATCCACTCCTGGTGGGTGGACTTGGGAATGGTCACGACCTCGTGCTGGAGGTCCCAGCGGATGAGGACCTGGGCGGGTGACCTGCCGAGCCGCTTGGCGATCTCGGCGAGTACCGGGCTCTCACCCATGTGCCCGTGCATCAGCGGGCTCCAGGCCGTGACGCGGATCTCGTTCTTCGCGCAGAATGCGCGCAGTGCCTTTTGTGTCAGCAGCGGATGGAGCTCCACCTGGTTCACCATCGGAACCACTTCACAGCCGCTCATCACGTCCTGCAGGTGGTGGACCTGGAAATTGCTTACGCCGATGGCGCGGACCCTCTTGTCCTTGTACAGCTTCTCGAAGGCCTTCCATGTGTCGCGGTATTTTCCCTTGACCGGCCAGTGGATGAGGTAGAGATCGAGCATCTCGATCCCCAGCTTCTTGCAGCTGACGTCGAATGCGCGCAGCGTGGAATCGTAGCCGTGATCGGCGTTCCAGAGCTTGGTGGTGATGAAAAGCGTGTCCCGCGCGACCCCGCAGTCCTTGATCCCCTTCCCGACACCCCCCTCGTTGTCGTACGCCGCCGCCGTGTCGATATGCCGGTAGCCGGCCCCCACCGCCCACTTCACCGCGTTTGTGACATCCTTTCCGTCGGGCGTCTGCCATGTGCCGAGCCCCAGCCACGGCATGCGGACACCGTTTTTCAGGACCGCGCAATCGTTGATGCTTGAAATCACCGTGATGCCTCCTTCACTCAATTGCCTTCACGCGCGCTTTTTCCGGCGGCGCGCGGCGCCTTGCCCATTCTATCCCCTTATGCCGCGTCCGGACACCAGGGTTCGCTCCTGAGGTAGCGCAGCACCGACAGCAGGGACTTCTTGTGGTCTTTCTGCGAGGGCCAGTACTCCACGCCGAAGTATCCCCGGTAGCCCGTCTTCTCAATTGCCTTCATGATGGTGCGATAGTCGTTCTCCCCCAGGTACAGCTCGTTCCTTCCCGGGGTCCCTGCGGAATGAAAGTGGCTGATCAGGTCGATATTCTTCACGATGCTGTCGATGACGTTGCCTTCCATGACCTGCATGTGGTAGATGTCGCAGATCATTTTCACGCGATCGCTGTTGACGCACTTGATGATCTCGAATCCCAGCCGGGGAAGGTCCAGGTACTGCCCCTTCAGGTCGACCAGGGAGTTCACCGGCTCGATGTGGACGCGGATATCCCGCTTCTCCGCGAGATCCGTGAGGCGCTTCAGGTTCTCAATGATGATGTTTTTCTGGGTGTCCACCTTGCTTTCCACGTTCCCCGCCAGGATGAACATCGACCGACACCCCATGTCGTTCATCGCGTTCGCCGTCTCCTCCGCACCGCGCAGCAGGACGGGATATGGCGAGTTCAGGGTGATATCGAAGATCCCCTTCATGCAGCACATGGCAACCGCCACCTTGCTCGCCGCGGCCACGCGCGCGATGTGCGGCGCATCCCTCACCGTGGGGTCCCAGAACTCCACCGCCGCAAACCCGATTTCCGCCGCGCAGGTGATCCTGTCGTAGAAGTCCATCTCCGTCAGGATCGGCTCGATGTTCAGAGACAGGTCAAGCATCGGTTCCCCCTTTTCAGCGCGACTGCACCTTGCTGTCGATGAGCATAGCGACCCTGTTCCTGATGAAGATGGCGGCATTGCGCGCCACCTCGTCCAGTTCCTTCTCACTCGCGCCGCCCGTCCTGTCGTGCCAGACGGCGCAGCCCTGGCCGACGTCGCCTCCCGGTATGATGAAAGGCTCCATGCCGAGGGTGCCCGCGTACTGGACCTTTCCGAAGGCCCTGATGATCTGGTCCCACGGCATGAAGCCCTTGCCCGGGTAATGGCGGTTGTGCTCGCCCAGGTGCACGTGCCCCAGGTTGGCCCCGGCGCGCAGGATGGCATCGGTGAGGTCGTCTTCCTCGATGCTCATGTGGAAGGTGTCGAAGGTGATCTTGAGGCTCGGACTGCCGGCGTCACGGAGGAAGGCATTGGTTTCGGAAATGGTGTTCAGGAGGAATTGCTCGAAACGGTTGGTCGGCTCCACGCAGTAGCTGATTCCCAGGTCCCCGGCGGTCTTCGCCACCTCGCGGATGCTCGCCAGTGATTTTTCCCGGAAACGGGGCTTGTCCTCCAGCCGCGCCAGGCGCGATCCCCACGCGATGTAGTTGACCCCCGCGAAGATCTTCCCGTGCATGAAGCCGATGAGATCGAGGGTCTTCTTGACCTGCTCGATGCCATGGCGGCGCACCGACTCGTCGCAGGAGGCCAGGTCGCAGTCAGGGGAAAGGCCGGTGCAGTACTGCAGCTCGATCCCCAGCTCCGCGGAAAGCGCGACGTACTCCGACAGCTTCTGCTTCGGCTGGTCCATCATGCCCGGAGTGAAGAGCTCGATGGCGTCGAACCCCAGCCGTGATGCTTTTCGAATGCTGGCCGTGAAATCGATGGGCCAGTCTTTTCCAAAGAAACCGCAGCTCACCCCGATCTTGTTCATGACCTGTCCCTTTCTTCTAATTGACTATTTTCTGGTGAGGCGATGCCGCCTGATTACCTCCGCCGTCGTTTTCAGGTTCTCCAGGGCGCGCGCCTTCATCTTGCTGGCCACGATCACGTACAGGGAATCGATCAGGGCGAGCTCGGCGATCCTCGAGTGGAGGTTCTCGGAGAGCCGATCCACGTCCCTGCTGGAGGTGAACAGCCGCACGTCGGCATGGGCGGTGAGCGGGGTCTCCTCGTAGTTGGTGATGCAGATTGTCGAGGCGCCCATTTTCTTCGCGATCTGCAGGGCCTCAACGACGGATGCCGAGCGGCCGGAATTGCTGACGGCTACCGCCACGTCCTGCCGCCCCAGCAGGGAGGCGGACATGAGCTGGGTGTGGCCGTCGCAGAAGGTGAAGCACATGATGCCGATGCGGTGGAACCGCGCCTGCGCGTTGGCCAGCGCTATGGAGGAGCCGCCGGAGCCGTAGAACTCCACGCGCCGGGCTTTCACGATGAGCTCCGCGGCCCTGTCGACGTCCCGGAAGTTCAGCAGGCTCAGCGAATCGCGGAGGGTCTCGACATTGTTGGTGTAGATCCGCCGGCAGATGGAGGCGGCATCGTCGTCGAGACTGACCTCGCCGAAGATCTCCGCGGCAGGGGCGTGGTTGTCCTGGCTGAGGGCGAGACGCACCTTGAAGTCCTGGTACCCCCTGACGCCGAGGATCCGCACGAACTTCGTGATCATCGACTCGCTGACGTTGACCCGCTCGGCAAGGGAGCTGATGCTGAGATACTTGGTCTCCTCGTAGTTGGCAAGGATGTAGTCGGCAATCTGCTTGGCCGCCCGCGTCATGTCGGGATACTTGCTCCTGATCTTCAGAAAGAGACGCCGGGCATCGATCTGCTCGTTGTGAGGCTTCGGGGATTGTGTTTTCATGGCGACGACGGTCAGACTACCATGGGCCTCGGGGCACGTCAAGAAAATATTTTTCAAACAGAAAAAGAAAAAGAAATTTCTTGACAAATGGATTTCCCGGCGCGAAAATGCGCATGCTCAGGGTCCCCATTCATTGCACACAGCCGTTATGGCTGCACAAACGTTCATTTAAGGGAGGAAGTGTATGAGAAGAATGCTGCTGGTTGTTCTGATCATCTGCGTCGTGGCTCTTGCTCCCGTATTCGCCTCTGGGCAACAGGACGGGGGAAAGGGCTCCTCGGCCAAGAAGGTCGTCATCGGTCACGTTCCCATCACGCTGTCGCATGCCGTGCACGGAAACGCCGCAAAGTGGGGGAAGCAGTATGCCAAGGAGAAGTACAACGCCGACTTCGTGGTGATCGACCCCGACAATGACCTGCAGCGGCAGATCAAGGCGGTGGAAGACATGATCGCCAAGGGCGTGACGGGCATCGTTCTCTCCGCCGTCGTGGAATCCGGCGTGAACGAGGTCATCCAGGAAGCCCGCAAGGCCGGCATCTACGTCGTGACCTACATTATTGACGGAACCGATCAGAAAACGCCCTTTGTCCACATCAACGAGATCCAGGCAACGACGAAGCTCGGCCAGAACATGACCAGGAAGTGGAAGGAGCTGTACCCGAACAAGCCGGTGAAAGTCGGGTTCGTGGACTTCCTGAAGATGGAATATACCAAGATCAACCGCTCGGGCCCGTTCCTGAAGGGCGTGCAGTCGGTCGATCCGTCGGTCACCGAACCGGTTTTCCAGCTGGGCGCCGAAGGCGTCCAGGACGAGGCGAAGAAGATCGGGCAGGCCGTCCTGCAGTCTCACCCCGAGGTCAACATCGTCTACGGGACCAACACCCCCAACGCCATCGGCGCGCTGACGGCCTTCGAAGAGGCCGGCCGCGGGAAGGCCGTTGACGGCACCCCGCTCACCGAGATATTCGCCGGCACCGACGGCGACGTTCCCGAGCTGCTGAAGCTCGCCGACCCCACCTCCAGCTTCAAGTACACCCAGGGCATGCAGCCCCAGCTCTTCGCCTATGCGTACGTCGACACCATGATGAAGGTCATCAATGGGCAAATCGAGCCCGACACGCATTCCCAGGTGGAAGCCTACAACCTGTACATGGATTACTACTCCATGAAGGTGAAGGACTACGAGGGCTGGTTCAATACCCAGTACAAGCCCGACAAGCCGCTTGATATCGGCGCCGAGCTTGCGAAGAAGGGCATCAAGATCCAGAAGTAATAGGGAACTGATTGCGGCGGCAGCGGCCGGCGGATCCTGTCCTCACGCCGGCCGGCTGCCCTGTTGGGCAGCGGCACATGAGCGAAAATATCCTGGAGATCCGCAACCTGTCGAAGCAGTACCCGGGAGTCCGCGCGCTGGATGACATCTCCATCGATGTCAGGCGGGGCGTCTGTCACTGCGTGTGCGGGGAGAACGGCGCCGGGAAGTCCACCCTCATCAAGATCCTCGCCGGCGCGGAAACGCGCACTGCCGGATCCATCAGGTTCAACGCGAGGGAGTTTGCGCCCGGTTCCATCAAGGACGCGATGGCGGCGGGCATGAGCTACCTCTTCCAGGAGCTGAACGTCGTGGAGCAGCTCCGCGTGGACCAGAACATCTCCCTGGGCATGGAGGATACCCGCTACGGCATCATCCGCAGTGAGAACACGAACGCGAAAGTCTACGAGATACTGAACCGGATCGACCCGTCGATCAATCCGAAAAGCTACGTGGCGGATCTCAGCGTCGCGAAGCGGCAGATCATCGAGATCGTCAAGGCGGTGGCCACCGATTCCACCATCATCATCATGGACGAGCCCACCGCGGCGCTTTCCGCCGAGGAGGGCAAAAGGCTGTTCGCCATCATCGACGAGCTGAAGAAACAGCACGTGACCATCATCTACATCTCCCATCGGCTGGACGAGATCTTCGAAATCGGGGACGAGGTCACCGTCCTGAGGGACGGCAGGGTGGTGGGGACAAAGTCGGTCGCGGAAATCGGCTCGCGCGCGGAGCTGATCCGCATGATGATCGGCAAGGTCATCGTCGAAGGGTACGTGCCGAGCGCCGTTGACCGCTCCACGAAGGTCCTCGAGGCCGAGCACCTGTCCAACAGGAAGCTGAAGGACGTGAGCTTCACGCTGTACAAGGGCGAGCTCCTGGGCTTCTACGGGCTGATCGGGGCCGGCAAGACCGAGATCGCCCGGGCGCTCTTCGGCGCCGACAGGAAGGCCGGAAAGATCAGTGTCTTCGGCCGGGAGACGCGCCTGAACGCCGCCTATCGTTCCATTCGCAGCAGCGTTGCCCTGGTGCCCGAGGAGCGGCGGACCCAGGGCCTGTGCACCTCCCTCAGCCTGAGCGAGAACGTGCCCATGATGAACTTCCGCTCCATGTCCTCGGGCGGCATCACCAGCACGCGCAGGGAAAAGG
>JBEKVA010000223.1:0-7162 GCA_049514475.1 Spirochaetia bacterium | reverse complement strand
TCGAGCAGGCCGTGGACATCCTGGGGGAGAACGGCGGCCGGGCGCGCATCATCGCGGGCGGCACGGACTTGATGCAGGCGTTGCGCGACCGCATGATCGACGCGCAGGCGCTCGTGGACATCACGCGCATCGAAGCTCTGGGGCGGATCGACGTCGACGGGGACTGGATACAGATCGGCGCGGCGGTAACCTTTGCGATGCTGCGAGATTCGCCCATCATCCGCGAGCATGCGCGATGCCTTGCCTGCGCGGCCGCCACCGTGGGCGCGGCGCCGATACAGGCGATGGCCACCTGGGCCGGCAACATCGTTCAGGCGATGCCGGCGGCGGACGGCGGCGTCGCCGCTGTCGCGCTGGATGCCCAGGCCTACGTGGTCGACGCGCACGGAGCCCGTTGGGTCGCGGTCGAAGCGCTTTACAAGGGTGCCAAGACTTCCGTGCTGGACCCCACGCAGCAGGTGGTATCCCACCTTCGATTCGCCGTGCCGCGGTCGGGCTCTGGCAGCGCATGGCGACGCATCGGAAGGCGGCCGGCGCTCACCCTGCCGATTCTGAACTGCGCCGCGACCCTCCGGCTGAATCCTCGGGGCCAGACGATCAGCGAGGTCTCACTAGCGCTGGGGCCGGTCGCCGCGTTGCCCTTTCGGGCACGGGACGCCGAGCGGTTCCTGATCGGGCGCGCGCTCGACGACAGTGCGATCGGGCACGCTGCTGAGCTTGCGCAAGCCGAATGTCACCTGCGCTCCAACCTGCTTCGCGCTTCCAAAGAATACCGGGCTGCGCTCGTGCCGATCCTGGTCCGCCAGGCGCTGAGCGAAGCCCGTGACCGGGCCATGAACGATCACCGCGCATCGTGAGCTGGCTGCGACTTGCTGCGGCTCGTAGCTCGTTGAAGCAACTCTCAATCTCAGAGTCAATCTCAGAAATTCGGTCTGGCCGCTAGCGTTAACAGTGCGTTCCGACGGGCCTATACTTATCTCACTTCTTTGCGCCTGCGATAGTTGCTGCAAATAGATGCGTTCTGCTGCAAGCCCTTGCAAGCTCCAAAGATGGCTAGTGCCAGCTTGAGGGGCTGGTGCCCGAAAGGGTGTGGAAGTTCAAGTCTTCTCCGCAGCAAAGCAAGTCTTTACGTCGTAATGACTTGTCGGGAGGGGCCGAAAACGGACCTCCATGAACGCATCAACTGTGATGATATGAAAGCGCTGCGCTTGGTGGCCTCACCGCCTATGATGAGGCTGTTCGAGTTCTCTACGAGAGGAGGCGCAGCAGATGGAGTATATCGCGCTGGACGCACACAAGCGATACAGCTTCGCATCCGTCGAGGATATCGACGGGACTAAGCGAACCGAGGCCCGCGTCGAGTATGGGCCAGGGACGATCCGCCAGTTTTTGGAGAAGTTCGACCGCGGTTCACCGGTTGCAGTGGAAACGGTGGGCAACTGGTACTGGATCGTGGGGGAAATCGAGGAAGCTGGCATGGTGCCGAAGTTGGTTCATGCTCGGCGAGCGAAAATGATGCTGGCGACGGTGAACAAAACCGAGCGGTTGAACGCGCGCGGCACGAATAGGCTTCAACGCACTGGTACTCTGCCCACGGTCTGGATTCCTTCGGCGGCTCTCAGAGATGAAAGAGAGCTGTTCCGCACCCGAATGCTTTTCACGCAACAACGCATGCGAATGAAAAATCGCATCCATGCCACTCTCGCCAAGTATTGCCTACAAGTGGAGGAGGCCAGCCATGCGTTTAGCAAGAAGGGGCGTCAAGAATTGGCGCTGTGTCTGACCAAGCTCCCGACGCAAACACGCTATGCGACCGAACTCGTTTTGCAACAGCTTGAATCGGTGGCGGTCCAGATTGTGGCGTTGGAAGAACGCATGAAAAAGGTGTTTAAGCCGAACAAGGAAGTTGACTACTTGCTGAGTATCCCCGGCGTCGGATTCATCCTGAAAGTGTCTTCCTCCTTCGCGGTGTCCAACCTGATGAACTCATCTAAAAAGGAAGCAATGGCCAACTCATTGTTTGGCGGGACGGCAGGATGTAGAATGAGGAGTCGAATCCGCCATTCATGAAGCACGGGAGGGACTTCATGCCGGCATTCCTCATTCCGAATCGATCCCAGATGTTGCTGCTCACACAGGTTGACCTTTCGACTGCCGCTCCTGAGGGGAGCGCGGTGCGTATCATAGACGACCTGGTGGATTCTTTGGACACCCATGCAATTGAAGAGTCATATGAGCTGGGTAGTGACAATGGCCGACCACCCTTTGATTGTGTCTTCTTCAATCTTTCGCAGCGAGAACCGACAGCTGTGAAGTGCCAACAGAGCGACTTTCAGAAGAGTTTTCGTATGGATCTTTTTTTTACCTTTCCGTGAGAGTTTTGTGAGATTTGATTCGTAGCTTCTCAACGAGCAAGAGCAATTTTAATTGCCCTTGCCAGGCCAGCTGCGCATGCGGCGGCAGAACTATTTCTGGGAGGCATAACGGAATGAAACGCATAGCCCTATTGACCACGCTGTTCGCCGCGATGGCAATAATCGCGTCGGCACAGAGTATGAGCGACTCCTCGTCCGGGTCAGGCAACGACAACAGCTCGACGATGGCGCCAGCCGACTCAATGAGCGGGACACCTGCAAAGAAAGGCTCGTCCGACTCGATGATGGCTGCCATGGACTATGAGACCTTGAAGAAGGAAGGCAAGCTCGCCGATCCCAAAATGGGTATGCAGTTGCGTATTGCGATGAGTAGCGGAATGAAGGTGTCGTATAAGAACCTTATGTCCGCCGAGGGCCTTGCAAACAAGAACCCGACCGTGCTCTTCTTCGCGGCTGACTGGTGCCCCAGCTGCCAGGCAGACCTCAAGGACATCAATGCTAATGGAGCCCAGCTAGGCAAAGTGAATGTGGTGGTGGTCGATTACGACAAGAACGCCGACCTCAAGAAGAAGTACGGAATTACTGTGCAAGACACCTTCGTCCAGATTGGCCCCATGGGCGAGAAGCTGGCGATCTGGAATGGCGGCGGGGTGCAGGGAATTCTCAATAACATTAAACAGCCGATGTAAGGCCTACTTCCTGCTGGTGCGGGGCGGCTGAGACGCCGCCCCGATACCGGCGATTTGTGCGAAATTGGTTTCAGAGGCAAGCCTGAATGTTTTCAACATTAGCTACTCGTGTTATTATGTAACAATGCCCAGAACGCCTCGGCTATTTTCCTTGACCTTCAAAGTCAATCTTATTCTTATAGCTGCGCTTGCCGTGGGGATCGGCGCCATCATGGTTGCCTTCGCTGTTTCGATTGTTGCCTTTCGCAATCAGCTTACGATTCAAAGCCTGATGAGACAGGGGGACGACCACTTCGTCGCTATCGAGACCCTGATGATCTCTGGCAATGCCCCAGAGGCTGTTAGTTACTTCATGAAGGTCAATCTCACCAACGCGGCTACGACAATTACCCTATACCGGCAGGACGGGACGAGGGCTTTCTCTGACAACTCGACTATCGAGAGGGTAAACCAGAACCTGAAGATGGCGCGATTTCAGATCAAGGATCGGCCTCCGCCCCCAGGCATGACAATGCCGACACCCCGGTTCAAAGAGGCCGCTGGTCTTCCACCACAGGAGGTATCTTTCAGGGACGACGTTGGCTTTGCTCTTGGTGGTGGGAAGGCTTTCTTTCGGGCATACCGGCCGCTCATCAACCTTCCAAAGTGCACAGCATGTCACGGTGCGGACCATACGGTCCGTGGTGTCATTGACATACGAAGCGACGTAACTGGGGTCGTCAAGGCACAAGCGTTTAGCATTGGCGGCGCCGGAGTTGGCTTCTTCGCAATGGTCGCAATTTTGGCCTTTGTGATCGGGTCATTTCTGCGACGGGTCGTCCTGAGGCCGGTCCAATCTATTGGCAAGGTCTGCATTCAAGTGACATCCGGGAATTTTGAAGGTAGAGTCAAAGTCGGAAGTAACGATGAGATCGGCGTCCTTGCGCGCACGGTCAATACCATGGTGGGAGGGCTTCACGAGCGTTTTGAACTCACGAAGTATGTTTCCGCCGGCACGATAGGTGCCATAACTGCCGGGCAAGAGCCGAAGCGCGTCCTTCGCACGCTCCTTTTCACGGACGTTCGAGGTTTCACATCGTACACGGAGCGCCACGGGCCAGAACAGGTCGTGAGCGTCTTGAACCGAATCCTTGAAAAGCAGTCCGAAATAATCCAAGACTGTGGCGGGGACATCGACAAGTTTGTCGGTGACGAAATCTTGGCAGTTTTCTCTGGTGACAAAGCCCCAAGCCGCGCTTGTACAGCCGCGCTACGCACGGTTCGCCTTTGTTTAGAGAGTGTCGAGGAGTTTGAGCACCTCTCTGTTGGTATCGGAATAGCCACTGGATCGGTCATTCACGGCATGGTCGGGTCGGCGCGACGAGCAGACTTCACCGTTATTGGAGACTCGGTGAACCTGGCAAGTCGCCTCTGCGGCATCGCCAAGGGCATGCAGATTATCGTTTGCAGCGCAATACACGAGGCGGTAGCTACTGAGTTCCAGTTCAAGGGACCTTTTTCCGTCAAACTCAAGGGCAAGATCGAGCCACAAAAAGTCTGGCTTCTCAGCGGCAACGCTCAGAGGAAGTTGCCATGAAGGAGAAGCATACGCGTCGAACGTTTTGGATTGCAATTCTGTCGCTACTTGCTCTCTCGGGAATGTTTACGGGCTGCGCGGCTACGAAAACAGCCGTTTATGCGACGCCTGACTACCCTACATGGAGACTCACCACGAACGTTATTCTTAACTATCCGATACCTGGTCACCAGGATCGATTCCGCATCCCGAGGATGAACGGAGTGGGCTTCGCAGCGAAGCCCACCATCGAAAACGGCAAGCGACGTTGGGACTTTCCTGAAGGCACCGTTATTGTCAAGGAAGTCTACCAGACTGCCAAGCCTGCAGCAGGAGAGGCGCCCATTCAGCTCACCATCATGGTCAAGGCACCCAAAGACCCTCACTCACAGGGCGGATGGCTCTGGATCACCTGTGACTTTCCGAACGGCAAAGAGACTGTCTTCATGGGCAACTTCTGCGTTACCTGCCATGCGAACGCCAACGAAAGACACCCTTACGGTGATGGGAATCCCAAAGAGGAATTCCGAGACTATGTGTACTTCGTTCCCGGCGAGGGGAAACCAGGCTCTGATGCAGGGTACCCGTACAATTGAGATTTCTCCCGATCTTCAGGCTCGCGCTTGAATGCGCTAGAGATTTCTGAAGTGATCCAACGGCCGTCCTTGCAAACTGGCTCAACTCCCCTATCACAGCGGACAAGTAGTCCGCTGGTGTTCTACAGCTTTATTTTTCCTTCAAGTGGGCATAAACGGGGAGGTCAACCCAACCTACCTGTGGTAGACTGACGGCGGCTCAGCCAGGGAGGCGAATATGCGAACATCCATCACCGTTGCAACGCTCATGCTCCTTGCAATCGTTTCATTCGCACAATCAGCGGTCAAAGAGAAGCTGGCCCCTAACACGCCCAAGAGCAGCATCATCAATATGGACCCAGCAAAGGTTGACCCGAGCGACCTGCCTCTCGACCGCATCGGACAACTTCAGGCTACGGGGACTCCGCAAGAGATCGCGGACATCTCAGCGTGGCGGCTTGCGGTGACGGGCAAGGGATTGGAAAACGCGATGTCTCTCAGCTATGCCGATCTCACAAGGCTTCCAACCGTGAAGAAAAAGGTCCTCCTCATCTGTCCGGGAGTCTTTGAGGGCTATTTAGAATGGGAAGGTGTGCCGCTCTCAGTGCTGCTTGAGAAAGCCAAGGCGCAGCCTGACTTCACTCAGGTTTCTTTTAGATCCTATGAAGGGTACACCGAAAGATTCAGCCGAGAGGAAGCGACGAAACATCTCCTTTTTCTTGCATTTAAGGTGAATGGTGAAACTCTGCCAGCAACCCACGGGTATCCTATTCGTCTGGTTGCCGAGGATTTCTACGGGGGTCGCTGGGTGAAGTGGATTACGGAGATTAGCGTGGAATAAAGACACCTGAGGTCGCTGACCTATCGCTTATAACCGTTCCAAAGAAGGCTTTTGATTGTTTCTGCGGCCTGGCACCTGAACGAAACTGTGCCTGCCCATGAAATACCCCCAGGCAATGATGGCCAGGATGGATTTACCAGCCAGTTTCACCGAAGGGGCTCAGTTTCATCGAAGATGCTCAAGTCCCGGACATGAGCATCTTCGTGAAGGATGACAGAGCAATTAAGGTCTCTCAGACGTGTGCCTTGAGAACGTAGCGGCCATTCTGAATCGCTTCTGGGGAAGTGCGTTTCTGAGCCATAGCGAGCCATTGCAGGCTGTTCAGCAACATGGAGCAACGGTCATGGCTCCGCTGGTTGAGTCTGTCCGCTTCTGCCCTATAGGCTCAAGACGGTCCAGCCTTCTTTCAATAAGCGGCTGAACTCCTCCCCGACGTAGAAAACCTCGTACCCCAGCGCCTCAACTTCCTTCAGCACGTCGAGTTTCTCGATGCATTTCTTGCAGATGAAGACACGGATGCCGGCATCGGCGATTTTTCTTACCTCGGCCTGGATCTGGGGATCGCCGGCGAGCAGCCGGCTGGAGGCCCCCCAGACCAGCAGAGAAACGTTCTTCCACCATCCCTTGGCCTTTGCGTTGTACGTGTACATGAACACCATGTTCAGGGCGGTGTCCTTGTTCTCCGTGGTCCACAGCACTAGCAGGTTGTTGATTCTCGTTTCTTCAGTGGTCATGTTGATGCTCCTCGCTTTTGAGTATTATAGCCGATAAAATCACGAAGCCAACGACAATCTTTATATTGTGCCGAGGCCTTCCGGATGATAAAATGCATCAAAGTACGATAAGCAGTAGACACTCGTCGTCGGTTGGGGTGCAAGGGGTCCGCACCCACACGGATTTCTCCCAGTCCCTGTCCTACCGCAACCGGGTGGCCCCAAAACCAAAGGCTTGGCCGCAAACAAAGGATAGCCAAGCCGGCCCTACGGGAGCAGACGCCGCCCTGTCAGCTTCTCAACCCTGACGCGAAGCACCCGGATGTTGTCGTGCCGCTTCCAGCGCATTCCACTGCCCTTGAAACGCTTTGCCACCACGAACTTGCAGCTTCCTTCTACCAGCCCGCTGCCGAT
>JBEKVA010000222.1:0-7179 GCA_049514475.1 Spirochaetia bacterium | reverse complement strand
CGGGGGAAGAAGCTGCTCCTCCCACTGAGCCAGCCGCACGTGCTCATCGTCGGCATAGCGCAGAAAAACGTGAACGAGCTCATCTCCGATGCCGTCGCCGCCTTGAAAAGATGTATCTCGGAATCGGATTGACACTTCCGGCCGACCAGCGTAGTATCTGATTCGGCCGGCGCGAAGCCGGTCACGGAGTCCATGCTTCACGGGTGGGCTCCAGCGCGCGGAAGGATCCGCGGCCGATTCCGGTTTCTTTCCCACCATGAAAATGCCCAGGACGGGCAAAAACGGAGACGAACTCCTTAACAGTTCTTGAGGAGTCACTATGCACATCCCCGACAACTATCTCAGCCCCGCAACGTGCGCTGTCATGGGCGCGGCAATGGTTCCTGTCTGGGCCGTCGCCGTGCGTAAGGTGACCCGGGAGGTCGAGAATGCTAAGATCCCCCTCCTGGGGATCGGAGCAGCCTTCTCATTTCTCATCATGATGTTCAATGTTCCCCTGCCCGGAGGAACAACGGGGCACGCGGTGGGTGGGACGCTGCTTGCCGTGGTCCTCGGACCGTGGTCAGCGTGCATCTCCATTTCCATAGCGCTGCTCGTGCAGGCGCTGCTCTTCGGCGACGGGGGGATACTCTCCTTCGGCGCGAACTGTTTCAACATGGCCTTTGTCATTCCCTTCCTCGGATACTTCATCTACCGCTTCGTCTCGCAGAGGGTGAAAGGAAGGGCAGGCGAGTTCGTCGGTCTGGCGGCCGGATCCTACGTTGGCATAAACCTGGCAGCTCTCGCCGCTGCCATCGAGCTCGGGCTTCAGCCGGTCCTGGCGCATACAGCGGCGGGCCAGCCCTTGTATTGTCCCTATCCGCTTGCCGTCTCCATTCCTGCCATGCTCATCCCGCATCTGGCGGTTGCCGGCATCGTCGAAACAGCTTTCACCGTGGCCATCATTTCGTTCATCAGGAGGGTTTCTCCCGGCATGTTCCCCGAGGGCGCAAAAACGAGGATTCGTCCAATCTACGCCGTCCTGGTCGCCCTCGTTTGTCTTTCGCCGCTCGGTCTGCTTGCCTCGGGAACCGCCTGGGGTGAATGGGGCGCGCATGAGATCGCCGGCGTGCACTCCGGCGGCACGGCCCTGGGCTATATCCCGCAGGGCATGGAGAAGGGGTTCCAGTTCAAGGCCTTGCTCCCTGACTATTCCGTCGCAGGGCTGCCCGACTATTTCGGATACGCTCTTTCCGCGATCACGGGGGCGGCGATATTGCTGATCATCTTCAAGCTGGCCAGCCTCGCGGCAAGGGACCGGCGCAAGACGCACGCATAGAGATCACCTGTCATGTCAACTCCGGATTGGCTTCTTCGGGAGGAGTCGTACACGCCTCGTACCGACAAGGATGCGTTCATCGACAAGAGCATACACACGCTCTTGCGCCTGCTGGGATTGCTTCGTCGACGAACGGACGACAGGGCCAAGCGGGGAAGGATCGACCCGCGGGTTGCCCTTGCATCCACGTTCACCCTGGTCCTTCTGGTTTCCCTGACGCGCAGCTCGCTTTTTCTCGCGTGTGTTGGGACCTTCCTCTTGGTAGTCCTGAGCCTTCACCGAGGAGAGATCATACGGGATGTTGCGCAGTCGAGCATAGCGGCAGGGCTCTTCGCTCTGGCCATCATGCTCCCCTCCGCTTTCTGGGGCAATACAGCAGGCGCCGTGCGCCTCACCGTGAAGGTGCTCATCAGTGTTGCCAGCGTGCGCTTTTTCTCAGCGACGATGGAGTGGCGAAACGTCACGCGCGCCCTGGCGGCCTTCCGTGTGCCGGACCTCTTCATCCTGGTTCTCGATATCACCCTGAGCTCCCTCGCGCTTCTGGGCAAGCTGTCACTGACGCTGTTGTGCACCCTGCGGCTGCGGTCAGTGGGAAGGAACCCGGCAAAGACGCACGCGCTCTCAGGGATCGCGGGCACCCTGTTCCTGAGGTCGCAGCAGATGACGGAAGACATGCATGCGGCAATGGAGTGTCGGTGTTTCACCGGCTCCTACAGGACGGGGCGCGCGGCGCGCCTGCGCGCCCTCGATTGCCTGCCCATGGCGCTGAACGGCGCATTGATCGGCCTGTTCGTTTTTACGGGTGCATAAATGATCCGGCTGCACGGCGTTTCCTATTCCTATGAAGGCAGCCCGGCTCTCCGGGATGTCGACCTCGAGGTGGTTCGCGGAGAAGCCGTGGCATTCATCGGCCCCAATGGCTCGGGCAAGTCCACGCTTCTCAAGCTCCTCAATGGGATTGTGCTGCCCGACACCGGCAGCTACACGTTCAACGGCGAGGAAGTGACTGGAGCCAGGCTCAGGGACCAGGTCTTTGCAAAGCGATTTCATCAGCGGATCGGCTTTCTCTTCCAGAACCCGGACAACCAGCTCTTCTGTTCCTCGGTCGAGGAAGAGATCGCCTTCGGTCCCCGTCAGATGGGTTTCCCCGAGGACGAGGTTTCCGCCAGGGCTGCCGACTGCAGCGAGCTCCTGGGCATTCGACACCTCGCGGAGAGAGCGCCCTGGCACCTGAGCGAAGGAGAGAAGAGGAAAGTGGCGTTCGCGAGTGTTCTCTCGCTGAATCCCGAGGTCCTGGCGCTCGACGAACCGATGAACGGTCTGGATCCGAGGACCAAGCACTTCCTTCGCGAGCTTCTCCTTTCCATGAGCTCTGCCGGCAAGACCATCCTCTGCGCCACCCACGATTTTCGCTATGTGGAGGGCGTGTTCCAGAGAGCGGTGGTCTTCTCCGAGGACCATCGGATCATCCGGGAAGGCACGTACGACGAAGTAGCATCTGACCGTGATTTTCTGAATGCCAACAACCTTCAATAGGGGGAAGAATGAGGATCGACGAGACGTATGAGAACCTTCGCCAGGCGATATGCGCGATGGGCAGGGTCGCGGTCGCCTATTCGGGAGGAGTGGACAGCACGTTCCTCTGCCGGGTATCACACGACGTGCTTGGGGACAAGGCCCGGGCAATCACGGTGGTATCGCCCATGCTCCCCGCGAGCGAGCTTGAAGACGCAAAAAGGCTTGCCGATGCCATTGGCATTCGGCATATCCTCCTGCATGAGGAAGCAATAGATCCGACAGTAGCGGAGAATCCGATTGACCGCTGCTACCGCTGCAAGAAGATCGAGTTCTCGGTCATCGCGAAGGCCGCGGCAGAAGCGGGAATCACCCATGTTCTTGACGGCTCCAACCTCGACGACCTTTCGGATTACCGGCCGGGCCTCCGGGCCCTCGCCGAGATGGGAATCCACAGTCCCCTGCGCGATGCCGGGCTGCGAAAGGCGGACATTCGGGCGTTGTCCCAAAGGCTGGGACTTCCGACGTGGGACAAGCCGGCCTTTGCCTGCCTGGCATCACGGGTTCCTTACGGAGAGCGCATCACGTCGGAAAAGCTTCACAGGATCGACAGGGCGGAATCCTATCTCCGCGGGATCGGGCTCCGTCAGGTCCGGGTGAGGAGCCATCAGGATCTTGCGCGCATCGAGGTTGCGCAAGAGGAGCGCGCAAAACTGTGCGATCCGTCTATCCTGGACACTGTGGCCGTGCAATTGAAATCCCTCGGCTTTCTCTACGTCTGCATGGAGCTGCAGGGATACGAGACGGGGAGCATGAACAGGACGATCGGAACGACAGGGGGCGTGGCAAATGAGTGAAACGATCCTTTACTACGATTGCTTTGCCGGGATATCCGGCGATATGCACCTCGCGGCCATGGTGGACCTCGGAGTGCCGCAGGAGTATCTGCGGGAGGAGCTCTCCCGACTCGGGCTCACCGGCTTCACGCTGCGATTCACCCGGGACGCGCGCAAGGGCATCACGGGCACCCGCGCAGACGTGGAGGTAGCGGCCGGGCATGGCACGCACAGCCACGAAAGTCGCGCTTTCGCAGATATCCGTTCGCTCATCGTTCAAAGCGGCCTTTCCGAGCCGGTCAAGACCCGCTCCCTGGCGATCTTTCAGAGGCTTGCAGAAGCCGAGAGCACCGTGCATGGCGTCCCCGTGGATGAGGTGCATTTCCACGAGGTGGGCGCCGTGGACTCCATCGTTGACATCGTTGCGGCCGCCCTGTGCCTGGAGTACCTGAAACCGGATCGCGTCTACGCTTCAACCGTGGAGCTGGGAGCCGGCTTCGTGAAGAGCCAGCACGGGCTGTTGCCCGTCCCTGCGCCGGCCACCGCCCTCCTGCTGACCGGGGTGCCCGTGAAGACCGGCGCGGTGCCCTTTGAAATGACCACCCCTACCGGCGCGGCGATCCTCGTCTCCAACGTCCAGTCTTTCACCGACACGGCACGGTTCATGATAAAAAAGGTGGCGTACGGAATCGGCCATCGGGACGTCGAAATCCCGAACGTCCTGCGTGTCTTTCTCGCGGAAGCCCCGAACGTGCCGTCGGTGGAGGCGTGCATCCTGGAATGCAACATCGACGACATGAGCCCCGAGTTGCATGGGCACGTAGCGGAGCTCCTTTTCTCGGCGGGTGCTTCCGACGTGTACTTCACGCCCATCGTCATGAAAAAGTCCCGTCCCGCGGTCATGCTATCGGTGCTCTGCAATTCCGAAGCGGAGCAGCGCCTCAGTGAATTGATTCTCCGCGAGACAACGACGTTCGGCCTGCGTCGCGTGGCCGTGCAGAAGACCGCGCTCGAAAGAGAAATACGCACCATTGCCACGCATCTCGGCGACATTCGGGTGAAGATTGCACTGCGTGACGGCAAGCGGCTCAAGATGAAACCCGAATACGAGGATTGTCGTCGGATTGCCCAGGAGCAGAACATGCCCCTACGCGAGGTCTATGAAATCGTGCAAAAAGAGATCGGGTGACACCATGGATGGATACGGCGTCCGCGGCGTGCTGGAAAGATACAAGGCAGGGGAGATCTCGCTGCCCGAAGCCCTGGATGAGCTGCGCGATTTCCCCTTAAAGGACCTGTCTTTTGCCCGGCTGGACACGCAGCGGGAGATCCGCGTGGGGCATCCCGAGGTTGTTTTCTGCGCGGGAAAGAGCGCGGAGCAGATGCGCGGCATCATCGAGTTCATGATGGCAAAGGACGCGGACATCCTCGCAACGCGCGCCGAAGCTTTCCACTTTGCAGCCGTACAGGACCTCTCCCCCCGTCTCCACTTCGACCCCGTATCCCGCACCATCACGCTGCGGAGGAATCCCCCGGCGCTCCTGACGGAGACATACATTGCCGTGGTCACGGCTGGCACGTCAGACATCCCCGTGGCCGAGGAGGCCGCCGTCACCGCCGAGGTTTTTGGAAACACCGTGCAAAGGATCTTTGACGTCGGAGTGGCGGGATTGCACCGGCTCTTGGGCCGGTTGGACGTCATTCGAGGCGCGAAGGTAATCGTTGCCGTTGCCGGCATGGAAGGGGCGCTCCCGAGCGTGATCGGCGGGCTTGTGTCGGCGCCCGTGATCGCCGTGCCCACCAGCGTGGGCTACGGGGCGAGCTTCCAGGGCCTGTCCGCGCTCCTTGCAATGCTGAACAGCTGCTCGGCGGGAATCGCGGTTGTGAATATCGACAACGGCTTTGGCGCCGGCTATCTGGCGAGCACCATCAACAGTCTGTGAGCGAAGGTCCAGAAGGGAGCCGCGCGGCCGACCCGTGCGGAAGCTCCACTCGGTTCAGGCCGAGAGCCGCACGCATCTTGCACCTGTCTCCCCAGACTGAGTACTATTCCTGACCACGTGCCATGATGGATTGGATACGACAGAGTGCGCCCCTTTTTTTCGCCACGTTTTCGGGGCTTGCCTTCGAAACGCTGCCGTTTCTCGCCATCGGGTCACTTGTTTCAGCCCTCATCCATGTCTTTGTCCCCGGCGAGCTGCTGCAGAGGTTATTCCCGAAGAACAGGATGATTTCGATCATTCTGGGGATATTCCTCGGAGCGCTGCTGCCCGTCTGCGAATGCGGCACGGTACCCGTGGCTCGAAGCCTGAGGGAAAAGGGGCTCCCGCTTTCGACGGCCGCAGCTTTCCTGCTGGCGGCGCCGCTGGTCAACCCCATAACGATCGTCTCCACGGTCGTTGCTTTCCAGGGGTACGTCCAACCCGTATTTCTTATTCGGGCGGGGTTGGGAGTGAGCGCCGCATTTCTCATTGCGCTTGTGATCGAGATGGCATCCGTCGTCGCGGCTTCCCGCTCATTACCGGTTGAGTCAGAAAAGCAAGCGCGCGTGGATTGTGAAGCGGATACGCAGAGAAAGGCGCCCCTTCGACGGAAAATCGTGGAAGTGCTCGAGCATACATCGCATGATTTTCTCGATACGGGGCGCTTCCTGGTCATAGGAATATTGGCGGCGTCGCTCGTCCGGGTCATGGTGCCCATGAGCTCTCTTGCGGCAACACTCTCTCGGAGCACGGCCGCCGCAACAGGGATCGGAATGGCCATGGCATATGTTCTTTCACTCTGCTCTTCCGCGGACGCCTTCGTCGCCAGGTCCCTGCTCTCCTCGCTGCCATTCGCGGCAACCATGGGCTTCCTGATTCTCGGGCCGATGATCGACCTCAAGAACACGATCCTCCTCTCCCGTTTCATCCCCTCCCGAAAATTGGGCATCCTGATCGGGCTTATTGCCGTTGTCATTTTCATGCTTGTCATGATCGCTGCCCCTGCAGCGGGAGGGGCTGCATGATCGGCGCGCGGAGCCTGTCCTTGGAACGGATCATTCGCGCGGTCCTTTATCTCATCCTGGGAGTGGCGTGCCTGGGCCTCGTCGTCTCGGGCAAGGTCTCCCTCTTCCTGCACCCCCGCATGTCCCCTTGGATTGCCATTTCCGGCGCTGTCTTCCTGGCGCTCTGTGCTCTGGAGACCAGCAGGGTACGCCTGTCCCCGCATTCTCCGCTGCCTGTCCTCAGCTACTACGCTTTGCTCCTCGTTATTGTCGTCGTCACACAGTTCCCATTCATGGGACCTGTTTCGCCTGGCCGCCTCGACATGCCATCGGTACACTATCGCGTCCCGGAAAAGCCAGCCGTGGTGCAGGCGGCCGCGCTGAATCCAGGCGATGACGATTACTGGCAGGTATACAATCTGCTGTACGACACACCCGGCTATTACGCCGGCAGGGAGATAACGCTTGCGGGATTCATATTCCGTGACAAGCATTTTCCCGAGCATGTCGCTCTGGTCGGGCGG
>JBEKVA010000221.1:0-9534 GCA_049514475.1 Spirochaetia bacterium | reverse complement strand
CCAGACCGCATCGGAACCCTCGAACAGGGGATTCACGACGATAAAGACCATCCTCGACAGGAGCTGTTCGGGCTGCCACGACTGGACCGCATCATATGAGACGGTCATCGCGCGGGGACGGGTCGTCCCTGGTGACCCTGACAAGAGCATCATCTACATGATGGTCGCGGGAGACCAGATGCCTGCCGAAGGGGAGAAGTTGAGCGCCGCGGAGAAGGTGTACATCAGGGGCTGGATCCTGGCCGGGGCGCCCTCGACCGACCTGCCCATTGCCGTTCCCGCCGCTGAAGCACCGGCGGCAGGGGCGGCGCCCTCGACCCCTCCGGTATTCAACAAGGTCCTTTTCCACGAGATCACCGGCTTCACCTCCACCGCGATGTTCACCGCCGCCGGGATCATCGGGGTCGTGCACTTCCTCAACATGATGCAGGAAGGCCATACCCTGCGTGACAACCTTGTCCCGCCGTACCAGGAAGGCGAGGTCCCCGACAGGCGCCCTGCCCTGATCGAGCAGGCGTGGGGAAGCGATTCCGCGCTGCGCTGGTGGCACGTGGGGCTCATCGCCGGAGGGGAAACCCTGTACCTGGGAGATGCAATCACGGGGATTTCCATGTGGACAAAGTCGACGCCGGGCAAGTTCACGAAGCACGACCTGCACCGCTTCGCGTTCTTCACGCACGCCGGGCTGATGATCGCCCAGATTGTCCTCGGTTTTATGACCACTGATGCACTCAGCCGCGGCGATCACGACACCGTGATTGCCCTCGGAGCGGCCCATGCGGCGGTTGGCGTTGCCATACCCGTCGTGATGCTGGGAGCCGGCTTGGAGAATATTTACCTTCCGGAGTGAGCCATGAACTATCGTTTGCTGGGTCGGACGGGTATGAAGGTCTCGGAGATAAGCTTCGGCGCCTGGGCCATCGGGGCCTCCTGGGGCCAGGTGGATGACAAGGAGTCCCTGGCCGCCCTGCACAAGGCGGTGGACCTCGGTGTGAACTTCTTCGACACCGCCGATGTCTATGGAAACGGGCGCAGTGAAAGGCTCATCGGCAAGCTCCTGCGCGAGAGATCAGAGACCATTTACGTTGCCACGAAGGCGGGCCGCAAGCTCAGCCCCCACGTGGCCGAGAAATACACCCCCCTTGCGCTGAGGAAGTTCGTGGAGCAGAGCCTTAAGAACCTCCGCGTGGAGGCCCTCGACCTCCTGCAACTGCACTGCCCCCCGACCCAGGTCTACTACACCCCCGAGCTTTTCGCCTTCCTGGACCAGCTCGTGAAAGCCGGAAAGCTGAAGAACTACGGGGTGAGCGTGGAGAAGGTGGAGGAGGCGCTGAAGGCCATCGCTTACCCCGGGGTGAAGACGGTGCAGATCATCTTCAACATGTTCCGTCAGCGCCCCGCGGAGCTTTTCTTCCGGGAAGCCAAGTCCCGCTGGGTCGGCATCATCACCCGCGTCCCCCTGGCCAGCGGGATGCTCACGGGCCGGATGTCGCGGACAACGCGTTTCCGCTCGGACGATCACCGAGCCTTCAACCGCAAGGGGAAGGCCTTCGACAGGGGAGAGACATTCTCAGGGGTGGACTACACCCGGGGGCTGGAGGCTGTGGAGGAGCTGCGCCGGATCATGCCGCAGAACATGACGATGTCGCAGTTCGCCCTGCGCTGGATCCTCATGCACGATGCGGTCAGCTGCGCCATTCCCGGGGCCAAGCGGCCGACGCAGGTGGAGGAGAACTGCCATGCGGCGGACCTCCCGCGGCTCTCCCGGGGTCTCATGCGCCAGGTGGGGGACATCTACCAGAGGCTCATCCGCGACGACGTTCACCAGCGGTGGTAGGGGCCTGAGCCTGCACGGGGTTGCGGAGGTCGCGGCCCCCGCGAGCGGGAGCGCTTCGCGCAGGCAGACCTGAAAGAGACGTTTTGCCTTGCAATCCCGGCATATCGCGCTAAACTATTGAACATGGGATTCAAACGAAGACACCTGCTGCCGCTGGCAGTCCTGCTCGCGGCTGCCCTGGGGGTCACATCCTGCGCATCGTTCCAGAGAGCGCGAGACCAGGGGACCATCAGACAGATGGTGGATCTCATCAACGCAGGCAGGGCTGATAACCTTGCCTCGATCAGCGCCACGCCCTTCCTGCTCGACGGCGAGATTATCCCGCTGCAGGCGGATGTCGCCGCGTTCTGGACGGGGATCGTGAAGGCAGGGTTCCGCGTCGAAGGGGCTACCTACCAGGGCGGCGTTCCCGTCGGCCCCGATGCCTATCGGCAATTCGCTGAAACGATGGAGGTGAAGTCTTTCTTCACCCGCTACGTCAAGGATGGCGGCAGGATCCTGGATCTCGCCACAAGCGATGGCAGGCACATCAGGCTCCTGACGAAGAGCGATTTCTTTTCAGGTAAGATCATCGGGTTCAAGGGGCCCTTCTGACATGAAGAAAACAATTGCCTGCGCCGCATTCCTCCTGCTGGGCGCCCTCGCCCTGTCCGCTGCTCCTGCGGACGTGACCTATACCGAGGGTGACGCGCGCATCCAGACTAAGGCCGGCAAGACGCAGGACGCGCAGATCGGCGACGTGATGAACACCGGTGACACGCTGCGTACTGGCGCCGACGGCCTCTCGGAGCTCAACCAGAAGGGCGTGACCATCAAGGTCGCTTCCAAGACGGTCTTCACCCTCATGGAGCGCGAGCAGGGAGGGAAGACCGCTTCCGTGATGTCGGTTGCCCTGGGATCGATCAGGTTCCGCTATGACAAGCTGACCGGCTCCGAGCCCACCGTGCGCACAAACGGCGCCGTGGCCGGCGTGCGCGGCACGGAGTTCAGCGTGTTCTCCGGCGCCGATGGCTCCACCCTGATTGCCGTGGACTCGGGCCTGGTGACCGTGGAGTCCGAAGGCAAGACCGTCGACCTCGGCCCGAAGGAGGGCGTCGAGGTGCCGCTGGGCCAGCCGCCAAAGGACAAGTTTACGGTACCCGACAAGCTGATCGACTACAGCACGTGGAACGAAGGCAAGATGGACGCGATGCTGGCAGACCCGATGGCGGCTCTGGCGAGCCTCCAGAAGACGCTCGACGAGTACATCGGGAACGTGAACCAGTACAACGCGGCATTTATAGAGTACATGGAAAAGCTAACGGCGGTGAAAGCGCAGCGGGACCAGATCCTGAAAGAAAAAGGGCCCCAGGAAGCCGAGGCATTCAACCAAAGCGACCTAAACCCGCTGGCGGTGAAGACGGCAACTATCCATCTCAACGCGCGATATTTCAGTGTGGGCGCCCTTTCTATGCGCCGGTTCGTCGCGGGACGGCTGTATCTCTTTATGAAGTCACGCTTCATTGCTAACCCTGACAATCCCCAGTGGGTGGATTTCCAGGCCCGATACAAGGACCTGCTCTCGATGTTCGAGCAGTCTATTGTACCCGGTCTCGTTGCGGCGGATATCTGAGGAGGAACTTGATGAAGATGAAAAGCCTGATCAGGCTGATGCTGCTCGTTGCCGTTGTCGTCGCGACAAGCATCCTTATCAGCTGCGGCCCTCCGCCGGTCAGCATCGAGGATAGGATCTCCATGTTCGTGAACAGCTTCAACGGCAGCAGGACGGACACGTCCTCGAACTTCGCCCCCGGCACTCCCGGGTCTATCACGGACGCCACATATTGGAATGCGGCCCTGATCGCGACAACCCCGCCCTACACCTTCACCCCAAATCCGCCGGACACCTCGAACCCCTCATCCGTCGCCATCACGGTGAACGGCACGGGCGGGAGCTACTCCTGGCACCTCTCCCTGGTTAACAACGGGGCACTTTCGGCAAACTGGCAGATCACCCATATAGCAGAGCTGAGCCTTTAAGAAAAACGCGCGGCCTCAAGCCGCGCGTTTTTTTGCCGGTCGTCTCTACAGATCCAGCATCTTGCGGTACATGTCCAGGTGCGTCTTCCTGTCCTCGAGGTAGCTGGCGATCTTCCGCCACTCCCCGACGTCCTTCATGCTGAGCTCGTGGACCGCCACCCCTTCCCCCTCGTTTAGGCCGGAGAGCACGCGCCCCGAGGGGCTGACGATGCACGAATGGCCGAACTTGGAGAAGTTGCCCTCGGTGCCCCACTGGCAGGCCATGGCGAGACCCACCGTGTTTTCCAGCGCGCGCACCGTTGCCAGGGCGCGGATCTGCTCGTAGTGCCACTGCCACTGGTCCAGCGGGCCGTAGCGCAGCCAGTCGGTGGAGTTCAGGATGTACTCGGCCCCGGAGAGCACCAGGCCGCGGATGTACTCGGGGAAGAGAAGGTCCATGCAGATGGTCAGGGCCACGGTGCCCAGCTCCGTCTTGACCACCGCCGGCTCGCAGCCTGCCTCGAACATCTTCTTCTCATCGGAGAACAGGTGCACTTTCCGATAGCGCGCAAGGAGCTCCCCCTTCGGAGAGATGAACACGCCCGTGTTGTGGTACTTCGGCCGCGAGTTTGCGGCATTCGTCTTGCCGTCCTTCTCTATCATGCTGCCGTAGAAATGGACGTGCAGCTCCTTGCAGAGTTTCCCGAGCCTGTCGGTGGTCTTTCCGGGAACCGTGTCAGAGACCTCTGAGATACGGTCCCCAACTCCATAGCCTGTCGTGAATGTTTCGGGCACCAGCACGATATCGGCCCCCAGGGCAGCCGCGCTGCGCACCAGGGCTTCCGCCTTGGCGAGATTTCCCTCCACGTCGCACACAATACTGTTCATCTGTCCAACGGCAACCTTCATGGCGGTCTTCCTTCCTCGTCAATCCTTCTGTCGTATGATCGAAATGGCAGCCAGCAGGATGACCGCCCTCGCTATCTGATGATACCACGTCTCCAGGTTCCACATGTTCAGCAGGCTCCCCAGCACGGTGACCAGGAGCACACCCGCGATCACCCCCAGGATTTTCCCGCGTCCGCCGCCAAAGGGGATCCCCCCGATGAGCACGGCGATGATCGAATCAAGGTCGAAGCCCGGTCCCACCGACGGGTCCCCGACACCCATGCGGCTGCTGAGGTACAGCCCCGCCGCCGCGGCGCAGACGCCGCTCACAAGATACGAAGAGAATGTGATGCGGGAAACCTTGATGCCGGCAAGGCGGCTCACTTCGCGACTCCCGCCCAACGCAAAGAGGTAGCGCCCGTATTTTGTCCTGTTCATCACCAGCGCCGCGGCGATGAACACGACCAGGATGATGGGCAGGGCCGAGGGAATAGGCCCAATGTTGCCGCGGGAGAAATACTTGAAGGCAGGAGCGATTGCTCCAATTGGCCCATGGGTTATCAGCAGCGCAATGCCGCGGCCGATGGACAGCACGCCAAGGGTTGCAATGAATGGGGCGATCTTCAGCTTCACCACGGCCAGCCCGTTGAGGCATCCCATCAGGAGCCCGACGCCGAGGCATGCCAGGATGGAGGGGAGGATCATGCCATTGCGACCGGCCATCAGGCCTGCCGAGAGGATGGTGGTCAGGGTGATGGTGGAGCTCACTGAGAGATCGACGCCCCCCGACATCATGACCCTCGCCTGGCCCATGGTCACGATGGCCAGCGCCGCGGCGGCGCGCAGGTTGCTGGTGAGATTGTAGGGGTCGAGGAATGCCGGGGAGGAAACCGATCCCGCAATGAAAAGCGCGATCAGCGTGATGTAGACGATCATGTCGGTGCGCGTGCCGAACAGGGAAGGCCGCTTCAGAGTGACAGCCTCCGCGCGCGCCGCCCCCCCGCCGCTGCCGATGGCAGCCGCCATGACCTTCTCCTCCGTGGCCTCCGCGCCGGAGAGCTCAGCGGTGAACGTGCCCTTGCGCATGACCAGCAGCCGGTCGCACATCCCAAGGGTCTCCGGAAGCTCCGAGGAGACCATGATGATGCCCAGCCCCTGGTCTGCCAGGTGACGAAGGTGGTGGTAGATCTCCATGCGGGAGCCGATGTCCACCCCTCGGGTGGGCTCGTCGCAGAGCAGGACCCGCGGCTGGGAGAGGAGCCACTTTCCGATCACGACCTTCTGCTGGTTGCCGCCGCTGAGGTACAGGACTTCCTTCTCCACCGAGGGGCTGGCGATCTGCAGGGTCTCCACCATCCCCTCTGCCCCGCGTCTTTCCGCATCGCCCCGGACAAATCCAAGGACCTGCCGGCGATCCAGGCTCGGCAGGGCCATGTTCTTGCGCACCGAGAGGCCCAGGATCAGCCCCTCCTCCTTGCGGTCCTCGGTGAGGAGCGCGATTCCCCGCTTCACGGCTGCCCGCGGCGCCCCGAATCGCGCCGGCGCGCCATCAAGACGGATGTCACCCTGCGAAGGACGCGCGCCAAAAAGGGCCTTGCACAGCTCCGTCCTGCCGGCCCCCACGAGGCCGTAGATGCCAAGGATCTCGCCCTTTCGCAGGGTGAAGCTCACGTCAGCCACTTCGCGGCCCGAGCTCAGGTGGCTCACATCGAGGAGCACCTCGCCGGTCGATGCCGCCTTTGTCGGGAATATCCTGTCCAGCTTCCTGCCGACCATGCCGGTGATGATCTCATCAGGGGTGCTCTCCGCGATGGCTTTCGTGATGACCAGCTCCCCGTCCTTGAGCACGGTGACGTTGTCGGCAATCCTGAAGATCTCATCGAGATTGTGTGACACGTAAAGGATCGTGATGCCGCGCGTGCGCAGCTTTTCGATCAAGGTGAAAAGATGCTCTCTCTCACGCTCGGAAAGCGCGGAGGCGGGCTCGTCCATGATCAGCACGCGCGCATCCAGGGAAAGTGCCTTGGCAATTTCCACCAGCTGCCGGCTGGCCACGCTCAGGCTGATCACCGGCGTCTCGGGGGAAACGTCTGCGCCCAGCTCGTCCAGCCAGCGGCGGGCGTTCTCCCGCAGCCGACCCGCGTCGATCCAGCCCCCGCCGGCAGGCTCGCGCCCCAGGGAGATGTTTTCCGCGGCGCTGAGGTGGGGAATGAGGTTGAACTCCTGGTAGATGATCGCAATGCCC
This sequence comes from Spirochaetia bacterium, assembly GCA_049514475.1. Taxonomy (GTDB): domain Bacteria; phylum Spirochaetota; class Spirochaetia; order SZUA-6; family Fen-1364; genus Fen-1364. Next base: position 2,566 of record JBEKVA010000221.1, on the reverse strand, counting down.
AGCCGCTGCGAAGTCTCGGGGCTGAAGGTGTCCATCGCGGCGTCCCCCACGCGGACGCTGCCCGTGTCAGGGGCCTGCGCGCCCGCGAGGATCTTCATGAGTGTCGATTTGCCGGCCCCGTTTTCGCCGACGACAGCGCGGACCTCCCCGCGGCCCACGGACAGCGTGACATTCAGCAGGTTCAAGGATGGGTTCGACTGGATCCGCCGCCACCGCCGCCTCTTTCCAGGAAAAAATTTGGGGGACCGCCGCACGGCGGCCCCCCGGGAACGTTATTTCTTCGCGTAGTACTTCTTGATCCACGCCTCGGGGAGGTCGTTGATCGCAAAGTACTGGTCGTTCAGGTCGGGCCGATAGTACTTGTCGAGCTGGTCCTGCTCGAAAGAGACCATCGGGTACTCGACGATCTTGGGCACCGGCTCTCCGCGGAGGATCTTGCGCGCCAGCTCCACAGCGGTCAGGGCAAGCGGAGCGCCGCCGGACTCGGCGACGAAGGTGATGTTGTGCTCCTTGGCAATTCGCAGCCAGCCGTTCCAGTCATCCGCCGTGATGGGCGGGATCGTCTTGCCGGCGTCCAGCAGTGCCTCCACCGCGCCCAGCGCCATCTGGCCGCCGTCGGCCAGGATGCCATCGATCACGGGATGGGACTGGATGAAGGCTTCCATCGTGGACTTCGCCTTCACGGGCGACCAGTCGCAGTAGGCCGTGTCCACCAGCTCGATGCCGGGGTACTTGCTGAGGCCCTGCTTCACCCCGCGCAGCACGTCTTCCGCGTAGCTGCTGCCGGCAATTCCCATGAGTGCCACGACCTTGCCCTTGCCATTCAGCTTCTTGCCCATCCAGTCGGCATAGAGGTAACCGGCCTTGGTGTTGTTGCGCGACACCCACGTGGTGTACTTGTCGGTGTTCACGCCGGTGGAGGCCAGGACCACGGGGATGCCGCGGTCATACGTTTCTTCCACCGCGCCTACCAGCGCCGCTTCGCTGGCCGGGTCCACGAACAGCAGGTTCGGCTTCTGGGCCACCAGGCCCTCGATGTCGGTGATCTGCTGAACGGGGTTCCAGAAGCAGGCCGTCACCTTGAAGCTCTTGAAGTCGGCCGCGTATTTCTCCTCGATGCCGTACTTGAAATGCAGGCCGAACATCGTCATCCACGCGTTGGTGTCGCCAAGCCCGGCGCGGGCAACCGCCCACGGTCCCGCCGCCTTGAACTTGCTGGTGTCCACCATGCCCTGCGGCATGGAGGAGCCGCTCTCCGTCTTTCCCGAGGCCATCAGGCCGAGGGGAGCAATCAGGGCAATGAAAAGAAGCACGATCAGGATTCGTTTCATGCTCTCAACTCCTTTGTGTCGATTATCCCAGGTCCTGCAACGCAGACCTTTTCCTCCCGCCCGGCAGGAGGTGTTTCTCTACTGATTGCCATCGGCCTTCACGCCCGTGGTGGCGTCGGCGGCGCGCGCGAGTCTCCTCGCCAGGCCGCTCCAGTTGGCGGAGTAGAAAGCAACGGCCCCGAGGATCACGACACCCCGGAGCACAAGCTGGTACTCGACCCTTACCTTCAATAGAAGCACGAGGTTCAGGAGTATGGCCATGAGGAGGACCCCAGCGACGGTGCCTGAGACCCTGCCCTTGCCGCCCCCGAGCACCGCCCCGCCCACGGCAACCGCGGCAATGGAATCCAGGTCGTAGCCGGTCCCGATCTCCTGGTCGGCGTACCCCAGGTACCCCACGAGCACGATCCCTGCCACCGCGGCGAGAAAGCCGCAGACCACGTAGGAGAGGATCGTGATGCGGTCAACCGAAATTCCGTTCAGGCCCGCGGCCCGCGGATTGCCGCCCACGGCGAAGATGCGCCTGCCCAGCGTGGTGCGCACCAGGATGATGCTCACCGCCGCCGCCACTGCCGCAAAGATGATCAGCGCGTTGGGAACGGGCCCTACCGAGGCGCTTCCCAGGGTGCGGATGGCGGGGGGAAGCACCCCTGAAGGGGTCGCCCTGGTGACCAGGAGCCGCAGCCCCGTCACCAGCAGGCCCACGAAAAGCGTTGAGATGAAGGGCTGCACCCGCCGCTTTGCAACCAGCAGCCCGTTTCCGAACCCGATCAGGGCGCCCGCCGCCAGCACGACAGGCAGGGCGAGCCACACGAATGTGTCCGAGCCCTTTGTGATTTCGGCAACCGACACGCCGGCAAGCTGCATCACGGCGGCCACCGACAGATCGATTCCTCCCGCAATCACCACGACCGTCTGCCCGACGGCAAGGATCCCCAGCGCTGATGCCTGGCGGAGGATGTTGAACAGGTTTTTCGGCTGGAAGAACACGGGAGAGACGACCGCGGCCAGGATGATGCCGGCAGCCAGCACGACATAGACGAGGTGCTCCCGGAGGATGGCGGCCAGGAGAGAGAGCAGCCTGTTCTTCAGTGCCACGCGTGGGGCCTCATGGAGCATCAAGTATTTCGGTGAACGCGGATCAAGTCAACTCACCTGCGGCACTGCGAAAAGCCGGCTCTCCGGGAGTCAGCGGCACCGCGCGCGTCCGCGGCTCTACACGAGCCAGCGGCTCC
>JBEKVA010000220.1:0-7220 GCA_049514475.1 Spirochaetia bacterium | reverse complement strand
AAAATTACTACATCTCATGTAGAGAGATTTGCCACGGCCGAATCATCGTGCTTGTGACTACCGCCGGGAAAAGCGAAATGGTCATATTGACGATTGTCATAGGGCAGTTAAAAAGTCAGATTCTATAAAAAGTCGAATTGAAAACGTAGGAGTTCAGTGGCAGACAGAAGCGGCCCTTCTGTCTGCCATCTGAAACCCCGGGTCCAGGAAAAAAGAACTTGAAAAAAGGGTGGTGCCGCGTCGCGCTGGGGCTTGTGGTAGTCGCACCCGTTACGGGCTGCTCCCTATCATCACCTACATGTTCGCGGGCTTCGTCGACCCTGCCACCGCCTACGTGGTCAGCGGCACCATAACGTATGTCGGTGCTGCCCAATCGGCCGGAACGGGGCAATTTCCCGATCAGGTTTCGCTCTGGACGGCAGCAATTGCTTCAACGGCTCCTGCACTTTCGACAACAGCCAGCTGAGATAGCCTGTTACCCTATCCATGCTCCCAATTACATCACTGTAGTAGATTTCCGACGCCAGCATTACACGTTCTTCTACCGCAGAAAGAGTTTCCTCTCGACATCCAAGGACACGCGGCAATGGCATACTGCACACGGTCTGAATTAATGTCTGGGAGGGGAAAGATGGCAAACACCACGCATCGAGGCCGCCATGGATGAGGAGATCGACCGCGCGGCACGCCGTATTGGCGAGGGCCTGAGGATGCACAAGAGGCTGTCCGTCACCGATCTCTACGCGCTGCTGGGAGGAAGCCAGGAGATACTGGCACGAACGCTGGCCTCGCTGCTCATCCGTGACATGATTGTCTTCAGCCGGGAGAAGGGAAATCTCTACGTGATGCTGCAGGGCCTCGACGGGTCGCAGGACAACCCGCAGGGAGATGCCCCGGCATCGAGATGCCTGAGCAGATCCCTGTAACAATCTTGTGACTCGACCTTGACCGGTAATTCGACCCGAAATCATCCTCCTGGCGACTTTCACGGCGCCCATCGGCGGCATCCTGCATCAGCGAGGCGCTGAGCGCATGGAGACTCCTGACCATCCCTGAGCTCAGTGCCCTGCTGGGAGAAAAGCAGAAGCTGCTTGCACGGACCCTCGCCTACCAAAGCATGACGATACTTTGTATGCTCTGCGCAAGGAGTTGCCCCGATGATCGATCCCCAGAAGGTCCGCCCGCATTTTCCGGCCCTGCAGCCCAGGAGCGATGGGACACCGGCGCCCGTCTTCTTCGATAACCCCGCCGGCACCCAGATCGCCGCTGAAGCGCTGGCCCGGATCAACGAATACCTTGTCCTTAGAAACGCCAACCACGGCGGCGTCTTCCGCGCCAGCCGCGAGTCCGACGCCATGGTGGCGGAGACGCGCGCCGCGGCGGCCACTTTCCTCGGCGCCGGCGGGCCGCGGGAGATCTCCTTCGGCCAGAACATGACGTCCCTCACGCTGCACCTCTCGCGCAGCATCGCGCGCGAGCTCACGGAAGGAGACGAGATCGTGGTCACCCGGCTCGATCACGATGCGAACATCTCCCCCTGGCTGCTCGTTGCCCGCGACCGCGGATGCATGGTGCGCTGGGTGGACCTCGATCCCGCCGACTGCTCGTGGAGCGCCGAGACCCTTGCGCGGCAGGTCACTCCCAGGACGCGCCTGGTGGCGGTGGGATACGCCTCCAATGCCACGGGGACCATCAATCCGATTGCCGCCGCGGCGAAGATCGCCCACGAGGCGGGGGCCTGGTGCTTCGTGGATGCGGTGCACTACGCGCCCCACGGCCCCATCGATGTCGCCTCTCTCGGGTGCGACTTCCTGGCGTGCTCCGCCTACAAGTTCTTCGGGCCGCACACGGGGGTGCTCTGGGGCCGTCCCGACCTGATGGAGCGCCTGTCCGCCTACAAGATGCGGCCCGCGGGGGATGCGGCGCCCGACAAGTGGGAAACCGGCACGCAGAGCTTCGAGTCAATTGCCGGGGTGCTGGGCGCACTGGACTACCTGGCGTGGGTGGGCGCGACATTCGGCGCCTCGCAGAAAGGCGGCAGCGGCAAGGCCGGTCTCTTCCGCGCGGCCATGGCGGAGATACGCTCCTCCGAGTGCGCTCTCAGCACGGCCATGCTCGAAGGGCTTTCATCGATCAAAGGCCTGCGGATATACGGGATCACCGAGGCGTCGCGCATGAACGAGCGGGTGCCCACGTTCGCCTTCACCCTGGAGGGCGTTGCCCCGCGAAAAGTCTGCCAGGAGCTGGACCGCCAGGGGATCAGCGCATGGGACGGCAACTACTACGCGCCCGAGGTCACCACGCGGCTGGGCCTCGAAGGCAAGGGCGGCATGGTGCGCGTGGGGGCGGCGCACTACACGACCTTCGCCGAGATCGAGCATCTCGTCGCCGCTGTGGCCTCCCTCGCGACGTGAGTGACACGGGGCGCGTCCGCTGGGACGCCGAGGAGTACGCGCGCAACTCCGCAGCGCAGCTTTCCTGGGCGCGCGAGCTCATCGGGAAGCTGGGGCTTTCGGGAAACGAATCGGTGCTGGACATCGGCTGCGGTGACGGCAAGGTGAGCGCCGAGCTCGCGCTGAAGGTCCCCCGCGGGGAGGTGGTCGGCTGCGACAGCTCCCCCGAGATGATCGACAAGGCGCGCGCCGCCTTTCCGTCGGCCGCTCATCCCAATCTTTCCTTCCAGCTCGCGGACGCGCGCTCACTGGGCTTCCGCCACCGCTTCGAGGTGGCGTTCTCCAATGCCACCCTGCACTGGGTGAAAGACCAGAACGCGGTGCTGCGCGGTGTAGCCCGCGGCCTGAAGCCCGGGGGCAGGCTTCTGTTCCAGATGGGGGGCCGGGGCAATGGGGAGGAGATCTTCGCCGTGGCGAATCTCATGACAGCCTCCCCGCAATGGCGGGGCTTTTTCGAGGGCTTCGAATACCCCTGGGGATTCTATGGGCCCGAGGAGTACGAGCCCTGGTGCGTCGAAGCCGGGCTGCGCGTGCGGCGCGCCGAGCTCATTCCCAAGGACATGCTCCAACAGGGCACGGAAGGCCTTGCGGGGTGGATCCGCACCACCTGGATGCCGTTCACCGCCAGGGTCCCCGCGGAAAAGCGCGAGGCTTTCATCGCCGAGGCGGTGGACCGCTACATTGCCGCGCATCCTCCCGACGCGCGGGGCGCGGTGAGCGTGCGCATGGTGCGCCTGGAGGTCGAGGCGGAGTTACCGTGAGCTCTTCGGACCCGCGGGAGGCCGCTGGTTGGGCGGCTGTGGGTTCGCGTCTCCCGGGGCGCCTTTGTCCGCCGGCTTCTTCGTCAGCCGGCGGACAAGGGAGTAGACGCCCTGCCCGATGAGAAGCCCAATCACCCCGTAGACCCACCAGGGCAGGTTGCGGCCGAAAAAAAGAACGTACAGGAATGGCGCCGCCGTGGAAGCCAGGAACACGGCGCTCCAGATCATGACATCGCGGCGCAGCTTTCGGGCGAGCGCCCGCACCATGCGGAATATCGAGTAATAGAAGAACGGCACCGAGACCAGGTAGATCACGAGGAATGCCACGGGATCGACCCCGTAATTGGCGCGCGCCGCCTGCATTGTCTCGCGAATCCATCCGAGCAGGACCCGATCAACCCACGGGATCATCCCAGCCTCCGTATTCCAGGAACGGCAACGGCAATGGCAATCGAGCACCCGAGGAAACCTACCGCGCTGATGGCCACCGTGAGAGGGGCCCCGAGGGCGGTGGCCAGGCCGCCTGCCAGCAGCGCGCCCACCGGCATGATACCGAAAAACGCCAGCATGTAGACCCCCATCACCCGGCCGCGCACCGCGTCAGGAACCAGGCCCTGCACCAGCGAGTTGGCGAGATTGTTCACGACGATGTTCGTCGACCCGACGGCAAGCAGCATGAGCAGGGATAGGGGGAGCGTCCGGGTCAGGGAGAAAAGGAGGAGCGCAACGGGCAGGGCAAAGCTGGCCGCCGTGACGAGCTTTCCCTTGAACCGGCGGTGGGCGAAGGAGGCGATGCCCAGGGCCGCCAGGAGGGCCCCGATGCCGCGCGCCGACTGGAGAAAGCCGTTCGTGCGCGCGTCCCCGCCGAGCACCTGTACGGCCCACGCGGGCATGAGCACGGCAAAGGACATGCCGAAGAGGCTCAGGGCGGCGAGCAGGAGAATGATGCCCAGGATGCGCCTGTCGGAGCCCACCGCGGCCAGGCCTACCCGTATCTCGGCGAATGTCGATCTTTTCACCGGCGGCAGGGTCCTCGGCGCCAGCTTCATTGCCCCCAGCGCGACAATCACCGCCACGAAAGACAGGCCGTTGATCGTGAAGCACCACCCGGGGCCGAAAAGCGCATAGGTGAGGCCGCCGATGGCGGGGCCGATGGCAACGGCCATGTTGAACATGGTGGAGTTCAGGGCTATGGCGTTGGTGAGCACGTGGCGTTCCACCATTTCCAGGACAAAGGATTGGCGGGCCGGCGCGTCGAATGCGTTCACCACGCCCAGGCAGAATGCGAGCACGATGATGTGCCAGGGGACCACCACGCCGGTAAAAGTGAGAACGGCCAGCACGAAGGCCAGCAGCATGCTGAGGCTCTGCGTGACCACCAGGAGCTTGCGCCGCGGCACCCGGTCGGCGACCACCCCCCCGTAGAGCATGAAAATCCACGAGGCAATCCCTGATGCGAAGCCCACGTACCCCAGGTACGCCTCCGAATGGGTTATCTGGAAGACGAGGTAGGCCTGCGCGGTGGACTGCATCCACGTGCCGAAAAGGGAGGTCATCTGTCCGAAGAACCACAGCCGATAGTTCGGATACGAGAGGGCCGCGAAAGTTTTGCGGCGGGGAAGAAGGGGAGGTTGATCCTGCATTCGCGCAGCACTATAGTCCAAATGGCTCACCTTGGAAAAGCGCGGCAGCAGCCGTATATTTGACCCGGAGATCCACACCATGGACGCAGGGATTCAGAACGCTCTCTCACTCGAGGCGGAGAGACTCCTCGCGGAAGAGGCCCGTCTGGAGTATCTCGTGCAGAAGACCGAACGGGATTTCTCGGGGCTGCGCGACATCGATGCCATCCTCCGCCTTGCCGCGGCAAAGCTCTCCCTGTGCCTGAACCTTATGAAGCGCACCGCCATAGAGCAGCGGGAACAGATCATAGCGGAGAAGGCCCTCGCCGCGCTGCGCCTGGTGGAAAGCCTGCTGGCGGAAAACGTATCCGAGGACCAGAAGGGTCTCATCCAGGAGGATCCCCGCTACGCCGAGGTCAGGTCCCTGCTGGAGCGTTTCCTCCTGGCAGGGGGCAGCGGGTTCCTCGAGGCCCCGCAGGCCGATGCGCGGCGGAGACGGATCCTTTCCCGCAGCATCGTGGCCGCCATCCGCAGGCACGCCGCCCCTGACGACCGCTCCCCGCCGCTGATCCTGGAGGACTATCCGCCGTTCATCCAGACGGTGCTGCGGTCCCTCTTTCCCGTGATGGTAAGGGAGAACCCAGAGATGCCGCCGTACGGGATCGAGGAGGGCGAAGAGGTCGTGCACTCCTCGCCGAACATGAAGCTGCCGCTGTCACAGGCGATCTTCTACATGGAGAACGAGCTGATCCCCGAGCTGGAAAAAAAGATCGCCGAAGATCCCGGCAACAGCGCCCTGCAGGCGGAGGTCCGGCAGGTGCGGGAACGCGTGGAGGATTACCGCAAGCTGCGCTTCTTCCCGAGATCGACGCCGGTGCTCCTGGAAAAGGGCTACTACACGGACGGCATGACCAGCTACACGACGGAGGGAGAGATGCTCGTCCCCATCCCGCTGGCGGTGACGATGAGAAGCGGCACGAACCTGGACCGCACGATGGAGCAGGTCCGCACGGACGTGGTACGAAGGATTGCCGGCAGGAAGGTGAGCGACCCCCTCGATAGGGAGTACCAGCGGCTGCGCAGCCTGGAGAGCGGCAGGCAGGGCAACTCGCGCACGCCGAGCATGAGGCTGGACCCGGCCTGGGGCTACCGCGTGCTCCGCCAGGAGTTCCCGTTCCTGGCGCGGCTGGCCGACAAGGGCAAGTTCCAGGAGCTTGTGAATATCGTCACCTCGGGGAGCACGGCCGCCTCCGAGCGGCGCATCGAGTCCCTCATCGAGAAGGACCAGCAGGGCATCCCCTACCGGTCCCCGGCGCTGATCGAGGAAGATCCTCACCGCCCCTTCTAAAGGAACCTCTCGAAACGTTCCTTCTTCGCCTTGCAGATGGGACAGACCTCGGGGGGCTCATCGCGCGCGCACAGGTAGCCGCAGACCCTGCACCTCCACATCGGGTACCGGAGACCCGTGATGTCGGGCAGGTCGGGGGCGGTAGACCGGGCGGCGCCCTCCGCGGGGAGCTTGTCCGCGCCGGCGCTCATCCCGTCAGCGGGCCGCCTTTCGGGGATGCGGGCCGCCTTGCGTTTGCCGTCGATGACGTCCTGGGAAACGTACAGGGCGCAGTAGCAGGTGCCGTACTGAGCCAGGTCGGGGTCGCGATAATCGCAGGGGCAGATGATGTCCAGGTCCTCTGATTTCACCCCACTGGCAAGCCGGCAGGGACACGCCCAGTAGCCGTAGCGGCGCTCGTTGACCAGCATCCCCTCGATCAGGCCGAGGGTGAACTCCCTGTTGGGGTTCAGGTGGTAGCCGGCGCTCTCCGCTTCCTTGTTCAGCTTCACGGAGAGGCGCTCGACCTCTTCCGGGCTCACCTCGGGCCGCATCCCGCTCACTTGATCTTCTCCCTGATCTCCGCCTCGTCGAAGCCGGACACACAGTCCTTGTCATTGATGACCATCGTGGGATACGACCCGTCGGGGTTCCACTTCTTGATCTCTTTCTTCACCTCGTCCTTTTCCGCCGGGGGGAGCGAGTCCACGTCGATGTATTCGTAGCCCACGCCGAGATCGCGCAGGAGGTTCTTCGCCATGCGGCACCACATGCAGGTGCTCAGCGCGTACAGGACGATGCGCCCTTTGTCGGTTCCTTCCACGTGCTGAAACGTCACTTCTGCCCCCTTGCGATCTAGAATAGCGCCGGTCCCTGCACGAATCAATCCCGGGGCGCGGAGACCTTTTTCACCGCGCGCCGCGCCGCGGCAAGGTAGTGCTTCTTCAGCTCCGGCCAGCTCCCCAGGTCCCTCGCCCCGTGCGATGAGAGGGCGTACATCCCGTGATCGACGCGCTCGAACCAGCCGTACGCGTTGAAACGCAGAATGGAGAGTGTC
>JBEKVA010000219.1:0-7225 GCA_049514475.1 Spirochaetia bacterium | reverse complement strand
TTTCCTGGATCAGCTCGAAGGACCCGATGGGCATTCCGAATTGCCGCCGGGTGGCGGCGCGTTTCCGCATGTCGCGCAGTGACTGCGCGAACAATCCCGAGGACGCGGCGCCCAGCGCCAGCCTGCCGTAATTCAGGATCGTCATGGCGATGCGGAAACCGTCTCCCGGCTCCCCGACTAGGCTCTCGGCGGGCAGACGCACGTTGTGCATCCTCACCATGGCGGTGGAGCTGGCGGAGAGCCCCATCTTGGGCATGTCCGCCCCGACGGTGAGCCCTTCCCGCGATCGCTCCACGATGAACGCGCCCATGCGCCCCGTCGGTTCGGGGTCCAGCTGCGCGAAGACCGTGAAGGCGCCCGCATAATTGGCGTTCGTGATGAATGTCTTGGTGCCGTCCAGGATCCACCCGCCGTCGCCGGAGGGGCGGGCCGTGGTGAGCAGGTGCTGCGCGTCGGAGCCGATGTCCGGCTCGGTGAGCGCGTAGGAGAAGATCGTCTGCCCGGAAGCGGCGGCGGGAAGCCAGCGGCGCTTCTGCTCCTCGCTCCCGAAAAGAAGGATGCCCTTTACCCCGATTGAAAGATGCGCCAGCGGGATGATGGCAAGGGAGAGATCTGAACCGGCAAGCTCCTCGATGGTTCGCAGGTACTCGTGGAGGGTGAAGCCCATGCCGCCGTATTCGCGCGGGATGAGAAGGCCGAATGTGCCGATCTCCCCGAGCTTTCGCAGCAGCTCCGGGGGCACCCCGTGAGCAAGGGAGCCGGGATCGAAGGAGGCCACGGCCGTGTTGAAGCAGTCGACGAACGCCCGTATGGCCCGCTCGTCGATCCGCGGGGCCTGGGGGAATGCCGGCGCGGGCCCGCGCTTTCCCCGGTAGAGGACTTCAAGGAACTCGTATGCTCCCATGGCAGCGCCTCCATTGCAGAATGTACAGCCGACGCAGGCGGGAGGAAAGGAGGATGCGGCGCGGAAGCGGAAAGCGCTATGGCAGCCTGAAAAACCCCTTCGCGTTTTCGCGGAATATCTTCATGGCAAGCCTCTCGGCATCCCTGCCCTTGAAGCTTCCGGCCTTCACCATGGCATCGAGGCACCCGGCCACCATGCCGCGCACCCCGCTGATGGCCCCGTAGGCCTCCTCGGCGTGCCACGTGTCCCCGCCGAGCATCATGCGGGACTCATCGGGCAGGATTTCGACGGCTTCCTGGAACGTCCGGCGGAAACCCGACGGGCTCAGCAGCCATGACCAGGTGAGATCCAGCCAGATGTTGCGATACACGAATGCCATGCCCAGGAGCTCGCTGCTCCAGGGGTAGGCAAGGTGCATGAGGAGAAACCGTGTGCGGGGGTGCCGCTCGATCAGCCCGGCCGCCTTTATCGGCTGCGACCCCCTGATGAGCGCCGAGCCAAGGTGCATCTGGAAGGGGATGTCACGCTCACCGGCAAGCCGGCACAGCCGGTCCACTACGCAGTCTCCGAATGCCTTCTTCTCCTGCTCACGCGGGTTCGCTTTCCCCCAGGCCCCGCGGGCAACCGCTTCGTCAGGCTGGTCGAAGTCCACCGCCCTGTCATAGGCGAGCGCGTTCTTCAGGCCGATCTTGTTCAGGCCGGGCATTGCGTCGATCACTTTCGGCAGGGCCGCGAGGTAGTCGTCGAAGCTTGCCGGTGAAAGCCCCAGCCGGCCCATCAGCAGGCGCCCGTTGTTTCCGTTATGATCCCTCGCATCGGGGTGCCATCCAATGGCGAACCCGTTGATCCTGAGCACCGAGCGGTACCGCTCACCGTGCGACTTTCGCACGTCGAGGAGCGGGTCACGGTAGGGGTCCGAGATCGCCGTTTCAATGCCCGCCCTGTCCATGACCGCCCCCTGCCACGAGGGGTCGGCGTTCCGCCGCATGATCTCATTGTCGAGCTTTTCCCAGTTCCCCTCGGTGATCACCCCGGAGTGCACGTCGTAGAGCTCGCAGAGTGCCCTCACCATGTTGCGGACCGCGGCGTTCGTGCCGCTGCCCTGGAGGTAGGCTGCAACGTCAGCCCAACTGCCGCGGCCGTCTGATGCCGCCCCGAGGGTGGTGGGCGGCTCGGAGGGGAGCGGGTAAGGCCGCCGCCGCGTCCAGCCCGCGTAGCTTTCTTCCAGGATCTGGAGAAGCCCGACCTGGCGGGCAGGGTCTTCCGCGGGCATGTGGTGCTCATGCACGTCGATGACTGGGATGCCCCGGATGAATCGCGCCAGTGAGGTGCTCATGACGACGAATGTATCATGCGCCCTCCGCGAGGGCAAAGCAATTCAGCGCTTGAGAATGCCCAGGATGGCACCGGCCGCTGGCGGCACCCGTTTGCATTTGCCGTTTGCCGTCCATATCTTCGCTCATGGCGCATGATCAGCCGGCGGGAAAGGCCGCCGTTCAGACCGATCGCACGCGCAGGCGTCTCGTGCTGCCCGAGGCGGCCGCGCTGCTGGCACGAACGCCGGGCGTCCTGGATGCCTGGCTCCGCGGCCTGCCCGAGGGGTGGCTCGCGGCGCACGAGGGCGGTGAGACGTGGAGTCCGATCGACGTTGTCGGGCACCTGATCCACGGCGAGCGCACTGACTGGATCCCACGCGTCCATTGCATCCTTGAGCACGGTGACGCGCTCGCCTTCGATCCGTTTGATCGGCTGGCGCAGTTCCGCGAGTTCTCCGGAGTATCCCTGCCGAATCTCCTTGACGAGTTTGCCCGTGCGCGCAGCGCGAACCTGCGCGAGCTGGAGTCACTGAAGCTCAACGATGCCGCCCTCGATCGGCCCGGTCTGCACCCATCCCTCGGCGCGGTCACCATGCGCCAGGGCTGATCCCGCGGCTGCCGGTCTCCTCCACGGAGCGCGAGCGAGGACTGATGATCATTTTTCCCGAATGTTGTCACCCCGCGATCAGGACAGAGTGGCAGCCCACCTGAGACCCGGCGCGTCGGTCTCTGCCATTTCGCCTCCGTGTATTTCCCTCGGCATCCTTGCCGACGTGAGAGCGCTTACCCCGCGCGTGATCCTCTTCCTCGGAGCGATCACGCTCCGCCATTGTCTCCAGGGTGCTCGCGTGCGGAGGCTCGGCACTTCTCACGCGCAGCAGCATGCGGGACTCTGCGCTGATCGGCTTCGGGATGGCGCCGCGCGGGGAGGTAGCAATGATCATTGCGCTGATCGGGCTCGATCGGAGGCTGATCGGCCAGGATGTCTACGTGTCTCTCATCTTCATGAGCCTGCTCACGACGATCATCCTGCGCACGCGGCTGCGCCCTGAAGCGGGCGTGCGGGTGTCACGATGAGCCGCTCTGACAGGATGCAGGAGCCTGCAAAACGGGATCACACAGGGGATCACGCAATTCTATTGACTTCCGGGGCCGCGATTATCACTTTTTGAGCTATCAAGGAGTGAGTTATGAAACGACCACTATTGCTGATCCTGTTGTCAATCGTTGCCTCGAGCGCATTCGCGGTTGAAGCTCAGATTGCAGGAACCCTGCACGCGGCAGATGGTTACAACTACAAGGAAGTTTCGGTTGCCGTAATGGTTACCCCCGTCAAGGACGGAAGATTATGGCTGAACACCAATCACAGCTATCAGCTTCTGTTCTCTGAAAGGGACAAGCTATTGAACCTTGCCCGGGACGCGGCGAAGAGAATCGATATCGCCTACGCCAACAAGACCACGGTTTCTTACCAGCAGGAGCTGGGAAGTTTCCGCACGGACGAAGGCGCCCAGATTATCGTTTCCTTTCGGACCGATGGCTATGAGTCCTCCTATGCGGTTGTGAGCATCGCGGATGACGGGAACTACGATCTTCTCCTGCTCAACAGGAAGGACAGCAATGACTTCGTCAACATCCTGGAGGCCACGAACCGTCTCGTCGATGAGTACCAGACGCAGACGGGACTTTTCAAGTAAGGTCTGTTTAATATTTTATCCCCATGGCATTGACGCAATTGCAGATAAAGGAACTGCTGGACGAGAACAGCTTCCACCAATGCGAAGGCATTGGGAAGGACAGGATCTGCGTCCGCATCGCGGCCATCGCGGAGCTCCCCTCGCGGTTCGGCACCTACCAGGTCGTCGCCTTCTGGAACAACCGCGACGGCAAGGAGCACGCGGCATTCGTCCATGGCGACGTCACCGGCGGGGAGGATGTTCCCGTGCGCCTGCACTCCGAGTGCCTCACCGGAGATGCCATAGGCTCCCTGCGCTGCGATTGCCGTGACCAGCTGGAATCCGCGCTCACCGCTATTGGCCGGATGGAGTGCGGAATCCTGCTCTATCTGCGCCAGGAAGGCCGGGGAATCGGATTCCTGAACAAGGTCCGCGCGTACGGGCTGCAGGACCACGGGATGGACACCGTCGAGGCGAATCTTGCACTGGGGTTTCGCGACGACGAACGGGACTACAGTGTCGCGGCGCACATGCTCATGTCCCTGAAGGTCGCCTCGATTCGCCTCATGACGAACAACCTGAAAAAGATCAGCGGGCTGGAGGCCCTTGGCGTGAAGGTCATCGGGCGCATCCCGCTCATCACGACCCCGAATCCCTACAACCGCTTCTACCTGGAGACAAAGAAAGTCAAGTCAGGTCACCTCCTGGATCCCCGCGGGATGGAGAGGCTCGCCGAGCAGATCGACAGGCCGGTCCTCGACGGCATGTCTGCCAGCGACGCGGAGATGATCCAGGAATAACCGATGCTGTGTGGGGCTTTGACGCGATGAGGTTTCACGAAAGTCTTTTTATCTACGAGGTTCTGCTGCGGAGAAGACTTGAACTTCCACACCCTTTCGGGCACCAGCCCCTCAAGCTGGCAGAAGCCTGTTTTGGAGCTTGTAAGGTGTTGCAGCAGAACGCACCTATTTGCTGCAAGTATCTAGGCCACAAGGACTTCTGTCAATGGGACCTGCAAAGACTTCTAACGGCTTGTAAGGACTGCGAAAAGAATAATGTCACAGATAGTGTCTCAGCGATGCGGCGGTATCGCTTCCCCTTCCTTGCACAGGAGGGCATCAATGGTCCGGGGTTTCAACGAGGCATAGAGGACGTTCGGCCTCAGAGCTCCAATCCGCCTCGATCACGATTTGCTCTGCGGACGATACCATCGTCACTCAATTGATTGCTGGTCTTCTCTTATAGAAGGAATCGGAAACACCCTGGATACCTTCGCGGCCTCAGTTCGCAGGACGTTGCGCGTTTCGGCGTTTACCCTCGTGAGGTCATATAACAAGTTGAAGCCGACCCCCCTCTACCCCAGCCATGCCGTGGAGCAAGAGTTATCTGATTCCAGGTCGCACTTGGGCCTATCGCGACAGGTCCGCGGTTGGTCTATAAGAGAGGTATGGTCGACCGCGCCCCAAGTCTTATGATGCGAAGTTGTTCGGAATGTGGCTTCGCGTACATCCCAAGGGTCATTCTGTTAGAATCTAGGAAGGCTTAGTTGAATGCACATATGTGATTAAAAAAGATAGAAAGCATCATTAGTTATTAATATGAACATATGTTACATAATTCTGTAAAAGTGAAAAATATTCTTGACATTGCATTTTGTATCTGATAGCCTCGTTTTGTTACCATCTCAATAACCTATGGACATCAGCTATTATGAGTTGTCGAGTAATATATTTCCCAATAAAGAATTAGAAGGAATAAGTCTGTGCAAGAACCAGTAAAGGGCTTAGTCTATGATATTCAACGATATTCAATTCATGATGGGCCTGGAATAAGAACGCTCATTTTTTTCAAAGGCTGTCCTTTGCAATGTTTGTGGTGCTCAAATCCCGAATCTCAGAGTAATCAGGTCGAAATGCTCCATTCTTCCTTGAAA
This sequence comes from Spirochaetia bacterium, assembly GCA_049514475.1. Taxonomy (GTDB): domain Bacteria; phylum Spirochaetota; class Spirochaetia; order SZUA-6; family Fen-1364; genus Fen-1364. The sequence continues at coordinate 1,396 of JBEKVA010000219.1, read as the reverse complement.
TGCATAATGTGCAGGAAATGCGTCTCTATCTGCGAACAAAATGCCATTGTTTGGAATCAGCGAGATTCCATTCGGATCGATCTTGCCCGATGTAATGGCTGCGGCCTCTGCACAGACCAATGCTATTCCGGTGGTATGAAGAAGGTCGGTCAACTTTACTCCGCTGAGGAACTCCTTGAAGAGGCGCTTCAGGATGAGCCTTTCTATCAAACGTCAGGAGGTGGCGTAACAATAGGGGGGGGTGAACCTCTTTACCAGCCAGAGTTTCTAAAAGAGTTTTTGAAAGCATGTCAAAGAAGATCTGTTCACACAGCTTTGGAGACCAGCGGATATGCCCCCAGCGAAGACTTCAGTCAATTGACTGAAATGGTAGACGTTGTTCTCATGGATCTGAAGCACGTCGACGATGAGAAACATCGTCGCATGACGAAAGTATCAAACAGAACAATACTGAGAAATTTGCGAAACATTCGTAAGACGGGAAAGAAAATCATATGTAGAGTGCCCGTTATACCTGGTTTTAACGAAACCGAGCCAGAACTTATACAAATTGGGCGATTTTTACTCTCCGTTGATTGTACTGATATCCATCTACTTCCCTATCACAGGCTAGGTGAGGGAAAGTACGCCGCGTTGGGGCGAGAGTATCCACTAAAAGGAGTTCAACCACCTGCGGAAGCCTATGTCAGAGGCGTTTCGGAATCGTTAGTAAGACTAGGCCTTAACGTGCAAATAGGCGGGTAACGATTGCCTAGCGAATGAGGTTTTGGGAGGAATCGAGATTTATGAACGGGCTGATAGATTTGAAGAGGAAGCAGGGCGGACATTTAATCAATTTGATTACTCTTCTTGTCAATCGAAATGAATTTTTTCTTGCTTGTGCTTTTATCTTGCTCCTCACCATTGGTGGTAGCGTCCTTCCCGGATTCATGACACTTTTCAACATATCCAGCCTCTTACAGCAGCTTTCGATCCTTGGACTGATGTCGCTTGGAATGACTTTTGTTATCATCGGCGGAAACGGCGGAATCGATTTGTCCGTTGGATCAATATTTGGAATTGCAGCGATCGTGTCGATTTCTCTGCAGAATAAGGTTGTTTCAACTACAGGTACGGGAACATACAGTGGTCTTGATTTACCACTCATTCTAATTTTGCTCCTTGTTCTTCTGTGTGGATTCATTATTGGTTTTGTCAATGGATTCGGCGTGACAAAACTAAGAGTTCCTCCCTTTATCATGACACTTATCACAATGACAATTGGTAGAGGTCTCATAATGCTCTACACCCAAGGGTATCAATTCAAGGGCATCCGAAATGACTTTGCATTTTTGGGTGGGAAAATGTTCTGGGACTTCTTGCCTATGCCTTTAATCATTTTTGCGTTTCTTGCGTT
>JBEKVA010000218.1:0-7250 GCA_049514475.1 Spirochaetia bacterium | reverse complement strand
AGCTCTTCAGTGTTTCGGCGATAGAGAGGATGCGCTCGCGGGTGACGGGGCTGACGCCGGGCTTGTTGTTCAGCGCGAGGGACACCGTGGCGGGAGATACTTTCGCAAGCTCTGCAATGTGCTTGATTGTTGGTGCCATTCCATTTCTACCTATCGAGAGTAATAAACAACTTTAAATGAAAAGTAAATGATTATTTAGATAGAAAACGAATCTTTCAGGCGATACAAGTCCTGCTGGAATATTTTAGTTGCTTATTCTATAATGAATTATGATATTTTCTCCGTTGACTTTTCACTTCGGCGTCAATTTTAAATATAAAGAAAAAAGTTGACAATTCTGTCCTCTATGGTTTAGGGTTCTTTAAACTAACTTTAGCCCAATCTGGTCGAGCGAGAAGGGGGAATACTATGGCGAAGAAGACAAAGATCGGTGTCGGCCTGTGGTGCGTGAGCTTCGCATCCGACCGATTCGTTTCCAGCGGCTATCGGCCCATGCGCAGCCTCGAGGAACAGATCAAGATGGTGGCGAAGATCGAGGGAGCCGAATCCTTCGACCTGCATACCTCGGATTTCGAAGGCATCTCTCCGCGTGAGGTCCAGAAGATGGCCTCCGACAACGGCCTCGTGATCAACGCGGTGAACGCGAACATCTTCGGCGACAAGGTGTTCAAGTACGGCGCATTCAGCAACCCGGACGAGAAGATTCGCAGGAAGGCCATCGACCTGACAAAGAACAGCTTCGACATTGCGCGCGAGCTGAAGGCGAAGGTATCCTCCCTGTGGCCCGGCCAGGACGGGTTTGACTACTACTTCCAGAACAACTACGACCAGCTCTGGGAGAACACCGTTTCCTCCATGCGGGAGATCATCGACCACGCCCCCGACCTGAAGGTCTGCTACGAGTTCAAGCCGAAGGAGCCGCGCATGTATTCCATGGCCGGCAACGCGGCAAAGGCGCTCCTGATCGTGAAGGAAGTGGACCGCAAGAACTTCGGCTGCGTCCTGGACTACGGGCACGCGCTGTTCGCCCACGAGAACGCCTCAGAGTCCCTGCGCCTCTTCGACAGGGCGGGAAAGCTCTTCAACGTGCACTTCAACGACGCCTACGGCGATTGGGACGATGACCTGATGGCCGGCTCGGTGAACGTCTGGGCCAACATCGAGTTCTTCTGGTACCTGAAGCAGTCCAGCTACGACGGCTACGTGACCCTCGACATGTTCCCCTTCCGCGAGGAGCCCTTCGAGGCGTGCAGCCTGGCCGTGCGCATGATCAAGACCTTCGAGCAGATCGCAGACTCCCTGGACAGCAAGCTCATCGCAGAGTTCCAGAAGAAGAGCGACGCGGCGGGCGTCATGGAATACCTGCGCAAGAAGGTGCTGGTCCGCTAGGACCGGCGCTCGAAGCGGCAGGGGCCAGGCACCAATGGGCGGGCTGCTGAACGGGAAAGTCGTCGTGGTCACCGGGGGGAACAAGGGCCTGGGCCGTGCGATGGCCGTGGCGGCTGCCTCCGAGGGAGCGACGCTGGTCATCGGCGGGCGCACGGAGAAGGACGGCCAGGAGACCCTCGCGGAGATCAGGGCAGTCTCCCAGCGAACGAATCCGCGGAGTACGGGAGCACCCGTTCGGCCCGAAGGCCGTACCGCGGCGAGCTGCCCCGCGCGGTTCATCCGCTGCGATCTCACCCGCGTCGAGGAATGCCGCGGGCTGATCGAGAGCACTGAAAAGGAGTTCGGGCGGATAGACGGGCTGATCAATTACGCGGGGATTCTCCCTGCCGGCACGCTCGCCGAGTCAGAGGAATCCCTTTTCAACGATGTGTTCAACCTGAACATCCGCGCCGCGTTCTTCTGCGCGAAGCACGCGGTGGCGTGCATGATGAAGAGCGGCGGAGGGTCGATCATCAACACCGGCTCCCCGCACCAGTATGGCGGGCAGTTCGACCGCGCCGTCTACGCCTGCTCGAAGGGGGCTCTCCTCACCCTCACGAAGCACATTGCCAACAACTACGCGAAGCACCACATCCGCTGCAATACGATCGTGATCGGGTGGATGGCCACCCCGGGCGAGATCGAGCTGCGCAGGAAGCAGGGCCTCGACATGACGTGGCTCGAGGAGCAGGGGAAAAAGTATGTGCCCATGGGACGGCTGCAGAAGGCCGAGGATTTCGTGGCCGGCTCCAACTACCTCCTGTCGGACGGGGCGAGCCAGGTCACAGGGACCGTTCTCAACGTGACCGGCGGCATGAACGCCTGGTAGCCGGCGGGGGGGATGGGAAAGGAGGTGGCGGGGCGCGCTCACGGAGAGGTCAGAATGTTGAATGGAGAATGTGACGGGTGTGTGGGAAATCGCTTCAAGGAGGAAGGAATGAAGAAGACACTAGTCGTTTTGGTCGCGTTGACGCTGCTCGCGTCGTTCGCGTTCGCGGCCCCGAAGAAGAAGGCGAGCGACCTGGTCATCCCGGTCGTCTACCTCGACGTTTCAATCAACTTCGCGCAGCCCCTGAAGGCCGGCGCCGAGCAGGCAGGCAAGGACACGGGCATGAAGGTCATCTTCGACGGCCCGGTCAACTGGAACCTCGACCAGCAGGTTTCGATCATCGAAAATTACATCACCCAGAAGGTTGACGGCCTGGTGCTCGCGCCGCTGAGCTCCGAGGTCATCGACCCCATCATCAAGAAGGCGCTGGACGCGGGCATCCCCGTCGTGACCTTCAACACGGACTCCCCGTCCTCCAAGAGGATCGCGTACTTCGGGCAGGACGTGTACGCCGTTGCCAAGGAGCAGGCGAAGATGATCGCCAAGGAGATGAAGAACAAGGGCGTCGTCCTTATCACCTCCTGCGACGCTTCGGCCCCCTGGTCGCAGGCCCGCGAAAAGGGTAACCGCGACGGCTTCAAGGCATTCCCCGGCATCAAGGTCATCGAGAACATCTGCAACGCCAAGGGTGACGAGCAGACCACCTACGCGGCAATCGAGAACGCGATTGCCTCCAACCCCGACATCACTGCCATCGCGAGCCTCGACGCAGTGACCACCCCGGCGGTTGGCCGCTACATCCTGAGGAACAACCTCTCTGGCAAGATCATCCAGATCGGGCACGACCTGATGCCCGAGACCCTGGACAACATCAAGGCGGGCGCGACCACAGCGACGCTGAGCCAGAACCCGTTCGCCCAGGGCTATGAGCCCGTGAAGGCCATGTACGAGTACCTGATCAAGGGCAAGGCACTGAAGTCCCTCGATACGGGCGCCGTCAGGGTCGATGCGAAGAACGTTGAAGACTACATCAAGAGGCTCGAAGCCGGCGACAAGACGGTCGGGTAAGCTTCGGTCTGCCGGTCGGATCCGACCGGCAGCGCTTTGTGCACCGGGAGGCCCCTGGCCGGCCCACGCGGCCGCCGGGGGCTTTCCCTCAGTACCACGGGGAAAGGCGGAGGAGTGACAGTCATGACAAAGAAGGAACGGGTCCTGCGGACCATTGCGCGCAAGGAGATCGATTACCTGCCCAGCAACATCTATTTTGCATCGCCGGAGACCAAGCTGGTGCTCCAGAAGGCGTTCAAGATGGATTCCGCGGACGCCCTGGACGGGTTCCTGGAGAACCATCTGCAGATCACCTCCACCATGGATGACATCTTCCGCTACCGCGGGGATCATCCGTTCCTGAAGAACGCCGAGAAGACGATTTTTGCGAAGGTGGACTGGCAGAAGGGCATTCTTCACGACCGCTGGGGCGTCGGCTACGACATCAACTCTGACGGCATCTGCGTCGTCGAGCACCCCCTGAAGGGCAAGAGCGACGAGGAGATCATGAAATACACGGCACCGGATCCCGAGGTGCCCGGCAACTATTCCATGGTCGAAGAGGACCTGAAAAAGCTCGGCGGCGAGTACCTGGTGCTCATGTCAGGCTACTGTGGCATTTTCGAGCGGGCCTGGTTCCTGATGGGCTACGAGGATTTTCTCATGGGCATTGCCAGCGGCTCGAAGGCCGTCGCAGTGCTGCTGGAAAAAATTCTCGAATACAAGATTTCCGTCGCGAAGAAGACCATCAGTCTCGGGTTCCAGATCGGGCACACCGGCGATGATTTCGGCGGGCAGACCGGGCTCATGTTCTCCAAGGACATGTGGCGCCGGCACTTCCGGCCGCTGTATACGAAGCTGTGGCGGGTGTACAAGGATGCCGGGCTGCCCCTGATGCACCATTCCTGCGGCAACGTGACCGATATTCTCGGCGAGTTCATCGACCTGGGACTGGACGTGATCGAACCGGTCCAGAATGTCATGGATTTCCACGTGCTGAAGAAGGAGTTCGGGAAGAAGCTCACCTTCTGGGGCGGCATTGGCACGCAGTCGGTGCTCCCCTTCGGCTCGCCGCAGGAGGTGCGGGACCAGACGAAGATGGTGATCGAGACACTCGGCAGGGGGGGAGGGCTCATCATCGCCCCCGACCAGGAGATCATGGCCGACGTGCCCCCGGCGAACGTCGTGGCTTATGTTGAGACCGTCCGCGAGAATCGGGCAAAGGTCCTGAAGGGGTAAGGTAGACTGACATGGCAGTGAATACGATGGTCCAGGCGCACGAGGAAACCGGGGCGGCCCCCGACGGCGGGGGAGCGAAGCAGGGGGTCATCCGAAGGATTTTCAAGGTCCGCGAGACGGGGGTGCTGCTGGCGCTCCTGATCCTGTTCGTGTTTTTCTCCCTTGCCAACAAGTACTTCCTCGGCGTGACGAACCTTCTGAACGTCGTGCGCCAGGTCTCCCTGCTGGGCATCATCGCGCTGGGCATGACCATGGTCATCACGTGCGCCGAGATCGACCTGAGTGTCGGGGCGGTGTATGGCCTGGCATCCACGATTGCCGGCATGATGATGACAAAGGGCGGTCTTCCCATCTGGCTGGCCCTCCTGCTGACCCTCATCGTCTGCGTTGCGGTCGGCGCCTTCAACGGGATTCTCGTCACCTGGGGCCGCATCCCGGCGCTCATCGTGACGCTGGGAATGATGAATATCGCCCGCGGGGGAGCGCTGATCCTGAGCCAGGCGCAGGTGATCGGGATCAACTACCGGACGGTCGCAGACAAGGGGGTCAACAACTTCCTCTACATCGGCCAGGGGAAGCTCTTCGACACCGTCCCGATGCTCGCACTGTTTTTCGCCGTGCTGGCGATCTTCGCCTACCTCATGTTCAACCGCACGATCTTCGGCTTCCACATGCGCGCCGTCGGGGGCAATCCCGTCGCCGCCCGGGCGGCGGGCTTGAACTCCGCCCGCGTGAAGATCATTGCATTCTCCGTCCTGGGCCTGCTCTGCGGCATCACCGGCATCCTCAACCTCTCCTTCCTGGGCAACGTGCAGGGCACCGTCGGCGTCGGCCTTGAGCTGGATGTCATTGCCGCCACGATCATCGGCGGCACCTCGCTGGCGGGCGGCTCGGGAACGATCATCGGGACGATCATCGGCGTGCTCATCATGGGCGTGCTGCGCAACGGCATCATGCTCATGGGCATCAGCCCCTTCTGGCAGGTCGCGCTCATCGGCGTCGTCGTTATCGGCGCCGTGGCCGTGGACGTCTGGACAACCGCGAGGAAGAGAGCATGAGCACCGCGCCCGACGTCCTGGTCTTCAAGAACATCACCAAGCGTTTCCCCGGGGTTACCGCCCTGGACGACGTGAGCTTCTCCATCGACAAGGCGGAGATCCACGCCATCGTGGGCGAAAATGGAGCCGGCAAGTCGACACTGATGAACGTGCTGGGCGGGGAAATCCAGCCCGACGGGGGAGAGGTGATCATTGACGGCTCTCCCGTGGTCCTTCCCAGCCCCTACGCCTCGCGCCGCCGCGGCATCAGCATCGTCTACCAGGAGCTGAAGCTCTGCCCGAACCTTACCGTGGTGGAGAACCTCTTCCTGGGACGCGAGCATGAAGGCGGCGGGCCGGTGAACTGGCGGCGCATGGCCGGGGAAGCGGCGAAAGTCCTGGAATCAATCGGGGCCAATGTCTCCCCGCGGGAGCTGGTCTCCCGGCTTTCCATCGCCGAGCAGCAGCAGGTGGAGATCGCCAAGGCCATCAGCATGAACGCCTGGCTCATCATCATGGACGAGCCGACCTCCGCGCTGACGCACCGCGAAACCGCGCAGCTTTTCAAGAACCTCTTTTACCTGCGGGACCAGAAGAATGTCACCATCATCTTCATATCCCACCGGCTCGAGGAGGTCTTCGAGATCAGCGAAAGGATCACCGTGCTGCGGGACGGGAAATACCTGGGTACACAGGTTACAAAAGACACGCGGCCCGACGAGATCGTCTCCCTCATTGCCGGCCGGCAGCTGGCCAGCGAGCTGAAGGGCTTTCACGGAAAGAAGGAGCAGGGCGCCCGCACGGTGCTGGAGGTGAAGAACCTGTCCTGGGGTCGGCACGTGCGGAATGTCGACTTCAGCCTCCAGGAGAAGGAGATCCTCGGGATCTACGGCCTGCAGGGCGCGGGACGCACCGAGCTCCTGGAGACGATCTTCGGCATCCATCGGCCCGACTCAGGGGAGATCCTCGTGAACGGAAAGGCGACGACCATCGCCAGCCCGAAGGCGGCCATCCAGAACGGCATCGCAATGGTTCCCGAGGACCGGCGGCGCGCCGGGTTGTTCTCGAACTTCTCCGTCAAGGACAATATCGCGGTGGCGATACTGGAGAAAACCAACGTCTTCGGCTTCATACTGTTCCGCAAGCTCATCGAGGTGGCGCAGCGGTTCATCACGTCAGTCGGCATCAAGGTGAAGGACATCGGCCAGATCATCGGCTCGCTGAGCGGCGGCAACCAGCAGAAGGTCATCATCTCCCGGTGGCTCGCCACCAAGCCAAAGATCTTCCTGATGGACGAGCCCACCCGCGGCATCGATGTCGGTGCAAAGGTGGAGATATTCTCCATCCTGCGCGGTCTGCGGGAAGAGGGCCTTTCGATCCTGCTGGTCTCCTCGGAGCTCGAGGAGGTCATCTCCGAATCTGACCGGCTGCTCGTGATGCGCAACGGGAAGATCGTCGCGAACCTCGTCGACAAGGACATCAACAAGGAAACCGTGCTGCACTACGCCATGCAGGGGTAGGCGGCGACTACAGCGGCAGGTTCTCAGCCGGCAGGCAGCGCACGCTCTTTCTCACCACAAGCTGACCGCCCACGGAGACTTTCAACGTCGGGGCGCCGATGCGGTGATTGATGCGCCCGATGAGAAGCTCCATGGCGGTTTCCCCGATCT
>JBEKVA010000217.1:0-7254 GCA_049514475.1 Spirochaetia bacterium | reverse complement strand
ACGCGTACAAGGTCTATGGCCACCCCATCGGTGCGGCCGTGGCAGCCGACGGGTCGCTGTATGCCTGCGACGACACCGGCAATCTCTTCCGTGTGAAGCATTCGGGCTGACCCCCGCCCGCTCAGCGCCGCTCGATCAGCCCTGCGATCCTCTGCCGCGTCATTGCACGCAGCTCGTCAAGTGAACAGCCGGCAATCTCCTCTCGCGTGATGGCCTCTCCAATCGCGATCTTCAGGCGCACGCTGCGGATCTTCCAGGAATGCTTGTTCTTCAGGCTGTACAGGCCCGAGAGACCGACGGGGACGATGTCGACTCCCGCGTCCCGTGCCATGTGGAAGGGAAGCCGCTTGAAGGGAAGCAGCTCGCCGTCCATGGTTCGATGGGCCTCAGGCAGGATGACCAGCGACTGCCGTGCCGCCAGGCGCTTGCGCGCCTTGCGCAGGCTGTCCATGGCGGAGAACGCGTTCTCCCTGTCGATGGGGATGTTGCCGACGCGCCGCAGCAGCAGCCCGAACAGCGGCCAGCGGAAATGCGCCGCCCACTCCACCCCGCGCACCATTCCCGGGAGAAAGCCACCGAGGAGGGGGACATCGAAAAGGCTCACGTGGTTCGCCATGAAAAGCACGCCGGCCCGCCGCGCGACCTTTGCCGCGCCCCGTACTTCCACGGGGATGAAGAGCACCCTGAAGAGCCCCTTCTGCATCGCCTTGAAGAAGGGGTCCCAAGCGCGTTCGGGAAAAAAGAGGGAAGCGACGATGACGGAAGCGCACAGAAACCCAACCCAGACCAGCCCGATGCACCAGCGATACGCGGATGCCAGTGTGCTCATCGGCAGAAGACTTCCAGGTCCCGCGGCAGACACTCCACTTCAATGGGGGTCGTGCCCAGGAGCTCGCCGTCCGGGGTGAGGACCTTCGGCGTGTCGGTGGTAACGCTGATGTGCCGGGCCGTGAATGTCTGCACTTCAGGGATCTTCACGTGCTCGCCGGTGAAGATCAGCGGGAAGGCGGCGAGCAGCCGCCGGCGGGTGAGCCTGCCCAGCAGGGTGACATCCAGCAGGCCGTCGTCGATGCGCGCCGCGGGGGCCATCAGGAAGTTCGAGGTATAGCGGGTGTTGGAGATTTCGGTGAACACCCCCTCACCGTCCACCACCCGGCCGTCCAGCTCCATGTGGAAATGGTAGGGCCGCAGGGAGATGGTCCGCAGCAGGACCCCGATCGTATAGGAGACGTTTCCCAGCAGCTTCATACGGCTGGCGGAAAGCACGACGTCCGCCACGAACCCCAGGCCGAGGATGTTCAGGTAATGCATCTGCTTGCCGCCCGTGGTGAACCTGCCCACGTCCACGCGCCGGGTCCTGCCAGCGGCAATGAATGACACGGCTTCCCTTATCTGGCTGGTCCCCAGCGTGAGGTCACGCGCGAAGGCATTGCCCGTACCGATGGGAACGATGCCCAGAGGGATGCGCGATGATGAGGGATTGCGATAATAGCCGTTGACGACCTCGAACAGCGTCCCGTCGCCGCCGGCAGCCACGATCCCCTGGAACTCCCCGAATGAAGCCTCGGCTGCAATCTGCTCGGCATGCCCCGGGCTCTCGGTGAGCCGGAGGACCGCCTCGACCCCGGCCTCCCTGAAGGCGGCAAGGACCGCGGGCAGAAGCGCGCGACTTCGGCCGTGGCCCGCCTGGGGGTTGTAGACAAGGAGGACCCTCATGGCCATAACCTCAGCCCTGTTCGCGGACCCTGCTCTCCGCCCGATCGAGCAGCGTGGAAAGGGTCTCCTGTGGGTTTGCCATCCGGGAGGTGAAAATCATCGCCGCAATGATATACGGCTTCCAGCCGGCCTGCCTGTACAGGGGCGTGCGTAACCGATCGAATACTGAAGCCGCCACTTCGCCCTGCGCGCAGCTTACCCCGGTGATATCGGCGGGGAGACAGTGCATGTACAGGGCCTTGTCGGTGCTCCCCATGAGCTTCTCCGTGCATTCCCAGTCCTTGAAGCGCGCATTGTTCTCCAGGCAGCGCTTCTCCAGCTCCTGCAGCTTCTGCTTATCCCCCGTCTCAACGATCTTCGTGCGCTCTTCCATGACGCTGAAGGGCGCCCAGCTCTTCGGGTAGACGTAGTGCGCACCCTCGAAGGCCTTCCCCATGGTATCGCAGATTTCGAAGCTGCCCCCGGATGCCTTTGCGAACTGGCGCGCCTTTTCCACGACGTCCGGCATCAGCGAGTAGCCCTCGGGGTAGGCAAGGCTCACCTTCATGCCGAAGCGCGCGAAAAGACCGATGACTCCCTGTGGCACCGACAACGGCTTGCCGTAGGAGGGCGAATAGGCCCAGCTCATGGCGAGTTTCCTGCCTTTCAGTTTTCCTGCGCCGCCCGCCTCGGCGATCAGGTGCGCCAGGTCCGCCATCGCTTGCGTGGGATGGTCGATATCGCACTGGAGGTTCACCACGGTGGGCCGCTGCTCCAGCACGCCGTCGCGGAATCCCTGCTCCACCGCGTGCGCCACCTCCAGCATGTAGGTGTGGCCCTTGCCGATGTACATGTCATCGCGGATGCCGATGGCTTCAGCCATGAAGGAGATCATGTTCGCCGTCTCTCGCACCGTCTCCCCGTGCGCCACCTGGCTTTTTCCCTCGTCAAGGTCCGCCACGGTGAGGCCCAGCATGTTGCACGCGGAGGCGAAGCTGAAGCGCGTGCGGGTTGAGTTGTCGCGGAACTGTGAGACTGCAAGCCCCGAGTCCCACACGCGCGCGGAGATGTTGGAAACACGCAGCGCCCGCAGCACGCCGGCCGTTTGGAGGATGGCCTCCAGCTCCTCGCGGCTCTTGTCCCAGGTTAGGAGAAAATCCTTGTTATGCAGCCCGCCCAGGGCTTTCTTCGACAGACCGTCGATCATGCGATGGATGTCGTGCGCTGTCATGGCTGGCATCAGAACCTCCCCAAAAGCTTCAGGATTTTTTCCGGCGTGAACGGCCAGTCGCGCACCCAGATACCGGCGGCATCGTGGATGGCCGCCGCAATGGCGGGCGCGGCGCCGTTCACGCTGATCTCGGCTATGCTCTTCCCGCCGAAGGGGCCGAAGGGATCGTCGGTCTGGATGAGCCGGACACGCACGTCCCGCGGAAGCTCCTGTATCATGGGAGCCCCGTATGAGGCAAGACCCGTGGTCAGGCACCGCCCTTTCTCGTCAAAGATCATCTCTTCGTACAAGGCATGGCCGATGGATTTCAGGATGGCACCGTACACCTGCCCGAGGGCGAGGTCGGGATTGATCGGGGTGCCGCTGTCGTGCAGCGCGTGGTACTTCCTCACCTCGACGGCGCCCGTGCGGATGTTGACCGCCACCTCGCAGAAATGGGCGGCGTACGGGATGGCGGCATCATCCGTGGTGAAGGAGGCGCTTCCGACGAGCTCCCCCGGCCCCTCCCCGCCCTGGCAGTGCTGCGCCAGCGCCGCGTAGTCCAGGCTGCCGCGCTTGCCCTCGCACCGCGAGGGGTGCGCCAGGCTAATGTCCGCGCGCGGCTCCTTCAGAACGCATGCCGCGGTGGCGCACATCTTCTCCGCCAGCGCCTGCGCCGCCTTCAGGACGGCGTTGCCGGTAAAGTAGGTGCCGCTGGAGGCGTAGGCGCCCTTGTCGAAGGGCGTCATGTCAGTGTCACCGGTGAGAACGGCCACCTGCTCGATCTCGCACTGCAGCGTCTCGGCGGCTATCTTGGCAAGCACCGTGTCCAGCCCGGTCCCCAGGTCGGCGCCGCCTGAATACACCATGAATGTCCCGTCGGAGAGAAGGCGCACGTCCGCGCAGGCCTGGTCCAGGCCGGGCAGCCCGGATCCCTGCTGGATGATCGCCAGGCCCTGGCCAATGCGCACGTCGGGGTTTGCCGCGTGGCCCCCAGCCGCGGGGCCCGCGCCCTTCCGCCCCCATCCGATGCTCCTGCTGCCCTCAGATAGCGCCGTGTCCAGGCCGCAGCTTCGAACGACCGCTGCCGCCCCCGGCCGCCCTTCCCCAAGGCTCTTCAGGATCTCGAGCACATCGCCCTCGCGCACCCTGTTCTTCGAGAGGAAGGCGAGCTGGTCGATGCCCAGCTCCGCCGCCAGCTCGGCTGCCGCCATCTGCACGGCAAAGGACCCCTGCGGCGCGCCGTAGCCCTGGTAGGCACCGGAGGGCACGTGGTTGGTGTACCAGGCCCGCACGGCGAAGGACACGTTGTCGCAGCGCAGGAGCGGCAGCGACTTGGAGCAGGCATTCATCGGCACGGTGAGGGCGTGGTTCCCGTAGGCCCCCGTATCGGCGTCACCGACCATGCTGATGGCGGTGATCGTGCCGTCCTTCTTCGCTCCCATCTTCACCGTGAACCTGAAGGGGTGCCGCGTCGTGGCGGCAATGAACTCTTCCTCCCGCGTGTACTTGAAGAACACCGCCCGGCCCGTGGACCAGGTGACCCACGCGCAGAGCTCTTCCAGCAGGATGTCCTGCTTGCTCCCGTACCCGCCCCCCATGCGCTCCTTGATGACGCGGATCATGTTTTCCCGGATACCCAGAACGCGCGCGACGATCCTGCGCAGGTGCCAGGGGACCTGGGTGGAGGCGTGGATGACGAGCCTCTCCCCGTCCAGCTTCGTGTACACGACGTGGGGCTCCACCGGCGTGCACTGCACCCTGCTGGTGCTGTAGGTCCGCTCGATGACGGCGTCCGCCTCGGCAAATCCCTTCTCCACGTCTCCGATGGATCCCGAGGCGCTGGCGGCCAGGTTGCGCCCCGGCTCGGCCCCTATAGGAAACTGGTAGACGATACGGTCGAGCTGGTCGGCGTGCACCACGGGCGCATTCGCTGCCATTGCCTGCTCCAGTGAGAGGACGGCGGGCAGCGCCATGTACTCGACCTCGATCAGCCGAAGCGCTTCCGCCGCGATGCGCGCATCCTCCGCCGCGACCGCCGCCACGCGGTCTCCCACGTGGCGCACCACGGGGCTGAACATCCGGTAATCGTAGGGCGAGGGCTCGGGGAACCCCTGGCCGGCCTGACCGTAGAGGAGATCGGGGCAATTCTTGTACGTGACAACCGCGATGACGCCTGGCAGCGCCTCCGCGGCGGCAGTGTCGATGCGCGTGATGCGGGCGTGCGCGTGGGGGCTCCTGAGCACCAGCAGGACGCAGCTCCCCGGCTCTACCCTGTCCTCCACGTAGGCCTTCATGCCCGCGGCGAGCTTCAGCCCGTCCACGCGGCGCTGCGATTTTCCGATGAGCCGCAGGTCGCCGCGGAACTCCTCGGCGGCGGGCAGCGGGGCGCCGGGGTCAAGGCGGCGCGCGCGGGCCAGCTCCACCGCGGGGAAGAACTGCTGGTACCCCGTGCCGCGGCTGAACAGCCCCGAGAGCGCATCCCGCACTTCCGACTCGCCGGGGGCGGGATGGCGGCGCAGCAGGTCCTCGATGAGCAGCGCTGCCGCAGGCGTGTTGTATGCTGACTGCACAACCCCGGCGTCAAGCAACGCGCCCTGCAGCGGGGAAAGCCTGCCGTTCTGCATGAGGCTCTCGATGGTGTCGATGGAATGCCCTTCTGCCTGGGCCGCCACCATCAGGCCGGCAAGGACCGGCGTGCCGTCGAAAAGGACAGTGTCGCTGCCGGTGAATCCTTCCCCGTCATCGCTGGCGCGTACCGAGGGGATCCCCGTCCGCTGCAAAAGCTCCTGGAGGTTCTCACCCGGCTCGGCCTCGAACACACGCGGGACCCCGTTTAAAGTAAAGGCTGTCTTCATACGGCGTCCTCGGCGGCGGCAAGCTCATGGACCGCATCCGCAACAAGCACTCCGACGATGTAGCGCTTGTAATCGGCAGAGGCGTGAATGTCGGCGCGGGGTGTGAACAGGCTTCGGGTCAGCTTCTCCAGCCGGGCCGTCTCCGGCAGCGATGCGCCCTCCAGGTCCTTCTCCAGCTCGACGAGACGGACGCGCTGGCCCGTACAGTCGCTCGCGATAATGCGGACCTCCCGCAGCACCTGCCCGTCGGCACGGCCGCTCGCCGCGACCACGATCGACCGGGGGCCGTGGGCCGTGCGGGAAATCGTTTTCAGGCGGCAGCGCCGATCGGCCGCGGCGACGCGGGCGGAAAGGATGAGGGCACCCGGGCGCTCGTGCTCAAGCTGCCCGATCGAAACGGGCTTCTTCTGGCCCGCCACGAATACCCCGGCATCCAGGGCCATTAACGCGGGAATGAGTGCGGAATCCGCGGGACGGAGGCCCAGCTCGCCGCCGAGTGTGACCATGTTCCTCACGGTGCGGGAGGCGGTCAGCAGGACCGCATCCTGGACCGCGCAGGGAACACCATGTGTGTCCGCGATCTGCTGGAACGTGGCGGCAGCCCCGATGTCGCACCCGGCGTCGGTGAGGGAAATACCGTCCAGACCGAGGTTTTCCAGGGAAACGAGAATGACGGGGCCATCCGCGGGGCGCGCATTCAGCCACGTGCCGCCGCCAAGATAGGAAGCGCCGGGTGCGGATTTCTCCCGCACCGCCTCCCTGACGGTTTTCGGCCGCCTGATTTCCACGATCATGAGCGGATTGTACGGGCTCCGCCGCGAAGGGGCAAGTGCCGGCCCCGCTCGCGCCCAAGTCACGTGTTTGACAGCCGCGCGCCTGTCCTGTAGAAGTGAGTGGATGCTCGACTACACCCTCGTCACGACAAAGGCCACCTATCGACCCCTGAATCCCGTCGATGTCCCCGCCTTCATCCACCTGCTCACGCGGCACCATCGCGAGGAGCTTTCCGGGGAGCCGCTCCCGCCGGAGCGTGTCCTGGCATTCCTTCAGGAGCTGGATCATCACAAGGACAGGGGCGCCCTGCTGGTCTTCGAGGTGGAGGAAAGTCTTGCCGGCTACGCGCTCCTCCGCCCCCGGTGGTGCACCGAGGCGGGAGGACCCGAGCTTTGCATCGAGGAGCTGTACGTCGTTCCCGAGCAGCGCGGCCGCGAGATCGCGGCGGATTTCCTGGCGTTGATGAAAAAGGTGGCCCCGCAGGACTGCCGCCGGATCCTCCTGGAGGCACCCCGCGGGGAGAGGAAAAACATCGATGCCTGCCGGAAGCTGGGCTTCAAGGAATCGGGCCGTGTGATACTCTCACTGGACATCGAGGGAGGCACTGAATGAGCTCCAGGGGTTACGCCGGCAGGATCCTTCGCGTGGACCTTTCCACCGGAAAGACACACACCGTTGAAACCAGCGCATACGCCGGGCGTTTTCTCGGGGGCAGGG
>JBEKVA010000216.1:0-7261 GCA_049514475.1 Spirochaetia bacterium | reverse complement strand
CCCTTCCACCCCGAGGGATTCGGAATGGTGGGATTCGCCGATTCATCCCGAAACGATGCCACCCTGATGACATACCAGCTTTCGGGGACTCTGGCGTACTGGGATATTGGCACGGGCAATGAGATCAAGGAGATGCCAACCGCCGGGGGGCTGGTGAACGTCCGCACCAGCGACGATCGAAGTTCCCTCGTCGGTCAATCGGGCCCGGAGGTCATCGGCATTGATGCTGTTTCCGGAGAAACACGGTTCCGCACCGATGCCACGGGGATCGTCTCGATGGACATCTCGGGAGACGCGCGAAAGGTCGCATGCCTGTTTGCGGACGGCTCCCTCCAGCTTCGTGACACGGTGAGCAACGCGGAAAGCGCCCCGCAGGCCACCGGCACATTCGCCTGGCGGCCGCGATTGGTGCGTCTGACGCCGGACGCCATCCTGCTGGCGGGAGATGCCGGAGGAATAGGCACGCTGTCGGGAGATGGCAGAACGACTGATTTCACGCGCGACATCCTCGCGCAGGTCAGCAGCATGGCTGCCAGGGACGGCGCGCTGGCACTCGCCGCGGGAGATGTCATCCATATCTTTCTCATCGGCGGGCGCCGGCCGGCCACGAGCCCTGTCACCGAGTCGTTCTCGGTAGCAAACCCCTTTCCCGGTCCTGTCGGGCTCGTGTTTCTCGGACAGCAAAAGCTGGCGGTATGGAAGCAGGGGGACAGCGCGGGCTCGATCAGCGTGATCGACCTGTCGACACGGCGAATCATAGGTTCAGCCATATCGTTCGATGGCGCTCTTGCGGCAGTCGCCGCCCAGGACGACCAGCTCTTCGTGCTCGAGAAAAGCGGTGAGGTAGTGGTTCTGAATCCCGAAACCGGAGAGCAATTCTTCAAGGCAAGATGGCCGGGGGCGGATTGCGTTGCTCCATTCGGACCGTCCTCCCTCGTACTCGGGGGACTTTCAGGAGGCGACATCGGAGGTTCCCTCGTCCGTATCGACCTGCGCAGCGGCGAGACCGTTCCTCTTCCCGGCTCTTCGACGATCACCTTCGCTCTTGCTGCCGACCCGGCGGGCAAGGCGTTGTATTTTCTGGGGGTGAGTCCCGACGATCAAACCACTCTCACCCGCTATGAAGGGACAGGGCTGCAGAGAGCGACCGTGGTGGACAGCGCGGAGGGGGAGTTCCTGTCGACCAGCCTTTCAATCGATCCGGTGAAAGATTATCTCTACACGTCTCTCGGACGGGAAGAGATAAAGGCATGGACCGGCAAGGCGATGCAAAGGCTTGCAGAGTCTGCACGTGCCACCCTTGCCCTCGCGATTATGCAAGGACTGCTCGTTTCTCTGGAGAGGGACTCCTCTGTGTCCCTATGGGACACGGCCGCCGATCAGGCGGTCGGGCAGATCTACCCCTTCGCTGACGGCAGCTGGGCCGCCGTCATGACTGACGGCACAATTCTCGGCTCCCTCGATGGCCGGGAGAAAGTCGGGAACTCCGGGAGCATCATCGAGAAAGGGAGGAGAGAATCCGACTCCCGTTCCCCTTCGGGAGAGATCCCTTACAGCATGATGACTGACCGAGGAGGTCCGTAAGAATGCCGCGCGTTTTGAGGAATGTCTCCTTTCTGCCGCTTCACGCCCTTGCCGTTCTTCTCCTCCTTATGGGCTCGGCCGTGCAGGCCGCCGCCGTGCAGGCCGCCGCCGCGCCGGCGGAGAACGACCTCTACGCGGAAGCCGAGAGCAGGTATCTCGGGAAGAACTACACGGCGGCCCTGGACGCCTATGAACAGTTTGTCGCCGACTACCCGCGTTCCGAGCGGATCGCTGACGTGCAGTACCCGCGCGCCGTATGCCTGTATCGATTGGATCACGGGTGCCGCCACCATCCGTCTGGGGGATCTTCCCCTACAGCCTGTTTCGAGAGCCTCCGCGCGTGTAGCCTGGGACCTAGCAACACTCACTGTGAGGGATATATATGAAAGGTACTTATTATTCGCCAGCTGATCATGTCCCCGAGGATCATCCTCTACGCCGAATCAAGATTCTCGCGGATCGCGCCCTAAAAGAGCTATCGAAGGATTATCATAAGATGTATTCACCAATGGGGTGGCCGGCTATTCCGCCAGGTAAACTGATTCGGGCGATGTTATTGCAGGTGCTGTACTCCATCCAAAACGAAAGGCTTTTGCTGGAACAGTTAGACTACAACCTTCTTTTCCGGTGGTTCGTAGGGCTTGCGATGGGTGAGGAGGTATGGAGCCAGCTCACGTTCTGCAGAAGCCGCGAGCAGCTTTTGAACGCAGAGATTGTGGGGAAGTTCTTTTGCAGAGTTCGGGAGCAGGCACAGGAGCAGGGGCTCTTGTCCGATGAGCACTTCACGGTGAATGGGACTTTGATCGACGCCCTGGCCTCTCAGAAGAGCTTCCCAGTCGAAAGAGGAGGGGCCAACGGCGTCGAGGGCGGCTAAGAACAGCGCACTGTTCTCGATTTTCTGCGGGTCCGCTTGGGCTTCTGTCGAAAACGCTTCCGGGGATGACTCTACAAAAGCACACCAAGACGTGTTAAAAAGCGCACGGGTAGAGAGGCGGCTCACTGCGGTCCGTGATTGTTCTGATAACGAATGATCCAGAAACCACAGGTACAAGCGCGAATCACGGTAGGTCATAGTCCAGCAATCATGCGAGAGATCGGGATACACAGTAAGACGCGCGTCAGCGCCCGATCTACAAAGGGCAGCGATCATTCTTTGGGACTCGGCGACCGGCACCTTGAGGTCCTTCGCCCCATGAAATGCCCAGATCGGGATGCCTAATAGGCGGGGGATGGCAGGTAGGTCACTTAAGCCGCAGACGGGTGCAATAGCGGCAAATGTCCCGGGAAAAGCAGCGGCAGTCTGCCAGGTTCCATATCCGCCCATGCTGAAACCCGTGAGATAGACTCTATACCTGTCGATCCTCAGAATGGCCTCGACGGAGTCGAGAACCATCTTCACGATCATAGGCGGCCAGTGAGTGTTCTGCGGGCATTGGGGAAGGACTGCAATGAAAGGAAAATCCCTTTGCTTCTCCGCGAAGGCGAGGAGTGCCGCGTCATTCAAGAGGGCCGGATTGTCTCCCCTCTGATCGCTTCCGTGTAGGAAGATGATGAGCGGAAAGTTCGATTCGGAATCCAGCGAATACGACGCGGGAACGTAGAGAAGGTAATTCACATGATCAGCGAGAAGGTCATGCAGGACTAAGCGGTGCACCGAGAGCCCCAGCGGAGGCCTGTTGTCCGCCGCTGACGCGGAGCCCGCAATCAGCAGGGCCATGAACATGCCGACCCATCCATGCCGCATGCAATAATCATACAGGTTGAAGCCCATCGCACCAGTCATTCTTTTGATGATGGCCGCGTCGTTGATTTTCGACAAAAAATCCGTCACTCATCGACTCCAGAGCCCCGCGCTCTCCGCTATATTTGCACCTGTCACTTTAAATAG
This sequence comes from Spirochaetia bacterium, assembly GCA_049514475.1. Taxonomy (GTDB): domain Bacteria; phylum Spirochaetota; class Spirochaetia; order SZUA-6; family Fen-1364; genus Fen-1364. Next base: position 3,789 of record JBEKVA010000216.1, on the reverse strand, counting down.
TTCGTAGGAGGATAACGTGAAAGCAAGACTGCTATTGGCAGCCGGAGGGGCTACTGTCCTTATACTGGCAATTATTGGATGCCAAACCACAAAGCCCGCGCTCATCGCTCCGGCTGAGAGTGTGATTGAAGTAGAAAAATCAGGGTTCTTCCCCGGCGGATCTGCCAATCAGAACAGCATCGGAATTTCCCTGCTATACGGGAATGGGGATGAGATCAAGAATTGGAGCGTCGAGCTAAGGAACGGCAGCAAGGCGTGGAAGACATGGAAGGGTGACGCGAAGTACCTGCCTGAGGGCTTGAGCTGGGACGGCAAAAACGATGAAGGAGTAATGGCTCCAGAAGGCACATATGCGGCGCACCTCTCCATCGACTACACCTCGAAGTACCAGTCCGTGTCAGCAGACAGCAAGAGCTTTGTGCTGGACATCACACCTCCCACGGGCAAAATCAGAGTGAACCCTGCCCAATTCATCCCAACTGACAACGGGGTCAAGGGCCCTGTGTCCTTTGTGATCGACGCGAGCTCCGCGCAAGCGCGCATGGACTCCTGGTCCCTAGATGTGCTCGACGTAGCCGGTAGTCTGGTGAAGAACTGGAGCGGACAGTGGCCGGATACTACTATAATCTGGGACGGCTCATCGATGAACGGCGGTTTCGTCGTTCCTGCCGCGACCTATCATGGCATCGCCACAGTGCGGGACGAATACGGCAATTCCTCCCAGCTAAAAGCCGATGTTACAGTGGCTGCCATGGCGCAGATGGCCCCTGTCGCTCCCGTCCAGCCCTCAAAGCCCGGCCAGCCTTCAATCGCCGCAAAGAGTCTTGGATTCTCACCCAATGGCGACAATGTGGCGGACACCATCACCTTGGAGCTAGGATACGGCCAGCCTTCGGCGGTCGTTTCGTGGAAAGTGACGATCGCCGCGGCCGGGACAGGCACGCAGAAAACTTTTTCCGGGGACTCCTCCAGCATGCCGGGCAGCCTTGCCTGGGACGGGACGGCTGACAGCGGCGCGGCAGCTCCCGAAGGCGTGTACACCGCGGCAATGGCCGTGGAGTACGGCACGGCCTTCGCGCCGGGAAAGGCCGCAAGCCAGCCGTTTATCCTCGACCTGACCCCGCCAAGCGGCACCATAACCCTCTCCGAGCCCCTTTTCTCTCCGCTGGAAACATCCGACACCATCACCTTGAAGCTGGCGGCCACATCGCCGCTGGCAAAAATCGACAGCTGGACCATGGACATCTATGATCCGGGCGGAAACGTGTTCAGGAGCTTCACAAGTAAGTGGCCGGCGGACACGGCGGTCTGGGACGGAAAGGCCACAGGCGGAGAGTTCGTGCAGTCCGCGGAGGACTACCCCGTCGTGGCCAAGATCAGAGATCAGTTCGGGAATATCGGCACCGTGAAAGCGAGTGTTCCCATCGACATCCTGGTCGAGAAGACGGCGACGGGTTATCGCATACTGGCGTCGCGTATCTTCTTCAAGGCTTATACTGCGGACTACCAGGACGTACCCCCCGAACTTGCGAAGCAAAACACAGAACGCCTGGATGCGCTCGCCGCGAAATTGAAGAAATTCCCAAGCTACATGATCAAGCTCGTAGGGCATGCTGTAATGATCCATTGGGATAACAAACGCTTGGGCACTATCGAGCAAAGGGACATACTGATGCCGCTTTCGAAGGCCCGCGCAGAGGCAGTGCTTAAAGCCTTGGTCGACAGGGGGCTGAAAGCCTCCATGCTAACCACCGAGGGGGTCGGCGCATCCGATCAGATGGTGCCCGACAGCAACTACAAGCAGCGGTGGCAGAACAGGCGAGTCGCGTTTTTCATAGAAAGACAGTAGGTCTCTTCAGATCTCCTCCTTTTCCTGGCTGTTCCCGGCAGCGTTGCTGCCGGGGGCAGTTTCAAACCCGGGCTTGAAAAGAGCAGGTCTTTGATGCTGGCCACGAAAAATGAAACATCCCCTCTGTCCAAATCTGTAGATTTCTCGTCGGCATCGCGTTTGCTCCTGCCATTTTCCGAACTGCTGCCTGGAGAGCACCATGGGTAATGCAACTGTAAACGGCAACAGAAGAAGAAACGTCAAAGCGGATACAAGCCTCGCAATTTATCTCAGACAAATTGAAAATTTTTCGGTCCTCTCCAGAACCGAAGAACACTTCTATGCATGCCGCGCGCGAGAAGGCGATCAACTTGCAAGGGAAAAGCTTATTAAAGCCAATCTCAGGATCGTCGTAAAAGTCGCTAAGGAGTTTCATTCACGCAGCTTACCCCTTGAAGACATCATTAGTGAGGGAAACATCGGACTAATGAATGCGATTGAGCGATTCGATCCTGAAAGGGGCACCCGCTTACTTTCCTACGCTGTCTGGTGGATTCGCCAATCGATTTTGCGTGCCATGAATGAGAAGTCGCGCATAATCCACCTGCCGCGCGGCAAGGCGGGTCAGCTTCTTCGAATTGTACAGGAGGGAGAAAATCATTTCGATATGCACTTCGGCGATCTGCAGAAGACCAATAGGCCCGGTAATCACTGTGGCTTGTCATCGGAATTGGCGAATATGCCCTTCGACGTACTCTCCTTTGATGCCCCGTTCAAAAGCTTTGAGGAAGGCTCCTGGCGGCTTTTAGACTTTATCGAGGACAAGAAAGGCAGCCGCCCGGAAGAGATTCTCATGACAAACTCCTTACGCGAAAATATCGATACCGTCCTGAGTTCCCTTTCACAGAAAGAACTCGAAATACTCCAGCACCGCTTTGGATTGAACGGGAAAAGTCGCATGACGTTGAAATCAATCGGCACCAAATACAGGCTCACAGCCGAGAGAATCCGCCAGATTGAGAAGGAGGCAATCGAGCGCCTGCGCCATCCTTCCTCTGCAGACTTGCTCCGCAATTACCGATACGAGCGCATTGAAAGTGCGATCGTTTAAGCTGCCGACCTGCCGAAGGGACGAATTGATATGAGACAAACCAGGTTTACTGTTGCCCCAGGCGCTGCGAATTTGTTCAACTGAAGCCAATGGCTTTCTCCTTGTCTTCACTGAGGAGGATCCCGGAAAACACACGGGGTATTTTCAATACGCTTCTTTTCGCCGCCGCCGCTTCCGGCTCAGCAGTGGCGTTTCTCTGGACGAGCAACCTCCTTTTCCGGGTGACAATCGAACGACTAGCGACTCTCCCCCTGCTTGCTTTCGTTCTGGGAAGTCTCGGTGTCATCAGCGCTACCTCGATCGCAGCCGGCGTCCTAATGACCCGCGTCAGCCCTGAGGCTGCCGGCAGCGGCGTGCCCCAGCTAAAGGCCGCTTACTGGAAAGAGCTGGGATTCGTAAGAGTACGATCCGTCCTGGTCAAATTCATCGGAGGTGTCCTGACGCTCGGAGGCGGCACGAGCCTTGGCCGCGAGGGACCCTCGGTGTATGTCGGAGGAGGGATGGCGTCGAGCCTTGCCGCAGCAATCGGGATTCCGAAAACCGCCCGCCGGCTGCCGACGGCCACGGGGGCTGCCGCTTCGCTTGCGGCCGCCTTCAACACGCCTCTGGCGGCCATCACCTTCGTCCTAGAGGAGATGCTGAACAACGAGTTCGGCAGCCGGGTCCTCGGCGGCGTGGTTCTGGCTGCGGTCTCCGGCGCCTTGATCGTGCAGGCGATCCTCGGCCGCCAGCCGGCTTTCTCTCTGCCTGCCGTGGAGGGCGTTTCGTGGCAGATGTACCTGATCCTTCCAGTCGTCGCCGTTGCTGCTTCCTTGATCGGCGTGGCCTTCCAGGGCCTGACCTTGTCCCT
>JBEKVA010000215.1:0-7271 GCA_049514475.1 Spirochaetia bacterium | reverse complement strand
CTGGCGGAGTGCGCGGCCTGGATACCCTGATCGCGCTGTATCGCAACGGCGCCCGCAGGTTCGGACTGGGCTGGAAGGGCGCCCGCACCGTGCTGGAGAAGGTGCGCGCGCTCGGGCCGGGCGGCGTGGAGGTCTGAAGACCTTTCCGGGCCCTACCGCGGTGCGATGAACGCCCTGAGCGGCTTTCCCGCTTTCATGTGCGCGGCAAGACGCCCAAGGCCAGGCCTGCTGTGCGTGAAAAACTTCCGGTAGGCGGCGCAGAGGTAGTTCAACCCATGTTCGCCATCGGGTGCCGTGGCGATGCGGTCCTTCGGGCAGCCGCCGTTGCAGGAAGAGAGAACGCCGCACTCGCGGCAGAACTCGGGCAGCGCGTCCCGTTTCACCAGACCGAAATCGATCATGCGCGGGTCAGCGGCAAGCTCACCGATGGAATGCTCGCGGATATTCCCCACCAGGTGCGCCGGATCCACGTAATGGTCACACGCATAGAAGCCGCCGTCCCGCTCCAGAACAGCGACGTCTCCGCACGTCTCCCTGTGCACGCAGAGTGAGTGGGGGATACCGTAGAGCGGGCGCAGCGCCTCGTCAAAGGTCTGGATGACAATCCGCCCCACATCCTCCTCGATCCATCGATCGAAAACGCGGCAGAGAAAGTACCCGATTGTCTCCGGGGCTGCTGTCTCAGGGCTCACCCCACCGCCCTTGGCAGGGGCAACCAGCGGGAGGAACTGCAGCCAGGAGACACCGAGTGAGCGAAAGAAGTCATACACCTCGTCGGGGGCCTCAGCGTTCAGCAGGTGGAGCACGCAGAGCACATTGCAGAACACCCCGCCCTTCTTCAACATGTGAAATGCCCGGATGACCTGGTCATGCGTCGGCCTTCCCCCGGCGGTTCTCCTGTAAGGATCGTGCATGTGCGCGGGCCCGTCGAGGCTCAGACCGACTGAAAATCCCTCCCGCGCGAGAAACTCCACCCACGCACCGTCGAGAAGCACGCCATTTGTCTGAAGGCCGTTGGTGATTTTCCGCCCGGGCGGGCACAGTGCCCGCTGGATGCGAACCACCGCGCGGAAGAGATCCAGCCCCGCGAGGGTGGGATCACCGCCATGCCACTCGAAGTGGGTGCAAGGACCTGGCGATGCACTGAGGCGCTGGACGATGAATGTCTTGAGAAGCTCATGAGTCATGACAGCGTGGGCTGGCTCGAGCAGGTGAGTCTTCCCTACGTAGTAGCAATACCCGCAGCGGAGGTTGCACAGCGGCCCCACCGGCTTGGCCATGACGAGGCATTCAGACATTTCGCGCTGCCTTCCCGGATTCTATCCGCTGAGAGACCGCGCCAGAAATCCGAGCAGCCGCGCGAAGGAGTCCCTGGCCGCCTTCACCTCGTACCCGGGGCCCGTATCGTTGAAAAAGGCGTGGCCTGCCCCCTCGTAGATGCGGTACTCGAAAGGTTTGCCGGCTGTCTTCATGGCCGCGACATAGCCGGGGATGCCCGCGTTGACGCGCTCGTCCCTAGCCCCGTAGAAGCCGATGACGGGGCAAAGCGTCTGGGCCGCCTTCTCAGGGGTCATGCCATAGAACACCGCGGCGCCCGAAAGCTCCGGCTCTTCGCAAGCGAGGAGGGCGGAGAGACTGCCGCCCATGCAGAACCCGACGCACGCCACATTCTGCTCGCGGGTCTCGGGCCGCTGGGAGCGCAGGTAACGCACCGCGGCACGCAGGTGGCCCATGAAAGCCTGGAGGCCGCCCGGCGCCGCGGCCGCAAATATCTTCGCGAAAGTTTCTTTTGTCCGCAGCCGCTCGGGCTCGGGAAGCTTTGCAAGCTCGGCCTCCCTGGCCGCGGGGTCGAACCGCGCCGCGGGAGGCAGGCGGCCCATGAACGCCATGGCCTCCCCGATCCTTTCCCGCGAGAAGGCGGCAGGGCGTTCGCCGCCCACGGTGTAAAGGTCCGGCGCCAGTGCCGCGTAGCCGGCCGCGGCAATTCTGCGGCACACGTCCTCCATGTGCGCCTCGACTCCCATGACCTCCTGGATTACCACCACGGCAGGCAGCGGAAGCGCGGCATGGTCAGGGAATGCGAAGTACCCCTGCTGATCCCCGTATTTCACCCATTCACTTTTCACCGGCATGGACTTTCCTTTCGCCACGGCGCTCGAAGGGCCGCGCGGCATATATTACTGTGCGCGTCTGAGCACTGTCACGCAGTTGGTGACGGCAGAGCCTCCGACGTTGAAAGACACTCCGACCTGGGGCTTCTTCCGGACGGGCGCTGCCCCGATTGGCTCCCCGATGAGCTGCTTGTACAGGAGCGCATGCATTGAGACGCCCGTGGCCCCTACCGGGTGGCCCTTTGCCTTCAGACCGCCGGACAGGTTGACACTGCACTGCTCATCGTCACGGCCGAAGCGGCCTTCCTGGTAGTCGTAACCAGCCCGTCCGTCAGCCGAGAGGCCCAGCGCCTCCGTGCAGAGGAGCTGGTTGATCGTGAAGCAGTCATGCACCTCGGCAATATCCACGTCGGCAATCGTCACCCCGGCCTCCGCGAAAGACCTTCGCACCGCCTCCTTGCCAGCCACCAGCTCGTGCATGTTGGTGCGCGCCGAAAGGGCCATGCGCTCGTTCACGTGGCCAATGCCGGCAATCTCCACCGCGCGTCCCGCGCGGCTGCCGCAGTCGGCGCTTCGCATGATCACCACCGCCGCCGCCCCGTCGGTGACCAGCGAGCAGTCATGCAGCCGCAGCGGGTCGGCGATCATGGGGTTCTTCTCGACGGGGAGGCCGAGGATTGCCGCGGCGGTGACCAGGCAGAGCTTGTCGGACGGCCCTCCCTTGCCGAAATGGGCAAGCGGATTGTCCAAGCCGTTGCGGTACCCCAGTGCCGCGACAGTGGCGAGCATGCGGGCCAGCTCCTCCGCCGAGAGCTTGTAGCGGGCTGCGTAGCCCTTCGCATATTCGGCGAACAGGCAGGGGAACGTCTGGGCGGCCCCTCCTTCCTCGGGCCAGTAGGAGCAGGTGGCCAGGGCATGGGTGACACCCCTGGTGTCCAGGAGGTTCATCTTTTCCACCCCGAGGACCAGCGCGGCGCGTGCCCGACCCGCCTCCACGGCATAGATGGCGTTGTAGAGTGCGACGGAACCAGAAGCGCATGCGTCCTCGCAGCGCGTCATGGATTTGAAGCGAAGCCCCTCGGGGTCGACCTCGGTTGCCATGGCCGCCAGGTGCTCCTGGTTTGCAAAGAGACCCGGCGCGCAGCTTCCCACCCAGACGCCGTCGATCTCCTTCGCCGGGATGCCGGCATCCTTGAGGGCGCCCTGCCCCGCCTCCACGATCAGCTCGTAGATCGTCTTCAGGTCGGTCACCTCGCCGGTTTCCTTGTTCTTCTTCACGAAGCTCCCGAACTTCGTATTGTATGCCCCGACAATGCTGACGCGGCTCATAGCTTCTCCTTTGCGATGAATCCTATAATGATCCGTACAAACTCGACAGGATCCTCGACGATGACCGAGTGGCCCACCTCGTCGAGGATCCTGAGGCTCGCCCGCGGGAACGCCTCGGCGGTTTCCCGGGCCATTGCCTCGGTGATGAGATAATCCTTGCGGCCCCACACCACAAGGACCGGCCCGGGGAACGCGTCGCAGCGGCCCCGGTAATCGAAGCGGCCCAGCGCGCGGGCGTTGCCCGTCACCGCGGGGGCTGCCATGAGCATGCCATCATCCACCAGAACGTTGAAGAGCTCAGCGTCCTTCAGCGTCGGCATGGTCGCGGCAAGCGCCTTGGAGAAAAGCTCTCGATTGGCCTTCAGCGCCTCGAAGAAGGGAAACTGCTTCTCGTCGACCGCGAGCCCCGACGGCGCAAGGGAATTGACCAGCACGAGCCCCCGAAACAGCTTCGGGTAGCGCACGGCGAGAGAGATTGCCACACCGCCGCCCAGCGAGTGGCCCACCAGCAGCGGCCTCTCCAGGCCCAGCGCCTCGACGAGCTTCGCAACCGTGTCCGCGTAGAGGTCCAGGCTCGGCGGCACTGAAAGCGGCGCCGATCTGCCGAAGTTCGGCATGTCGGGTGCGATCGTCCTGCAGCCCGGCACCTCCATCACCCTCTGGAAGAATCTGCCCGAGGCATTGTTGCCGTGAACGTAGAGAACAGGCAGGCCTTTTCCGTTTTCAACGTAGTGGATGTCTGCGCCGTCGATGTTTATGACCGTGGCTTCCACTTCAGTGTCCCCCCGCCAGGAATGCCTCGATCTCCACAAGCACATCGACAGGCTTTTCAATCACGACAGCGTGCCCCGCCCCTGCGATGACCTTCAGGCAAGCCCCTGGGATGTTCTCCGTGATCATCCTCGCAAACCCGGCGTGCTTCAAGATATCCTTCTCCGCTACGACGACCAGCGTCGGGCAGGTGATTTCATGGAGCCGACTGGTGATATTCAGCTCGAGAAAAGCATCGCAGAGGGCCGCGAAGTCCTCGAAGTAGCCGCGCGGGAGGGCGGCGATGGCAGCCTCGCGCCGCGCAAGGGCGCCGACGTTTGCGCCGATCCATGCGGAAGAGTAGTTCCAGGGGATGATCGAACGGTAGAAGGCAATCGGATCTGCGAGGGCAGCAGTTTTCCAGGCTTCCGCTGTGGCCCTGAGAAGAGGATCAAGCTCGCTCACCCCGTCGATCACGACAAGACTGGCGGTCATGGACGGGCAGGCCAGGGCGGACATCATGGCCACCTCCGCGCCATAGGAGGTACCGATGAGATGGGCCCGCCTGATGCCCAGGGAATCCAGGAGCGCGCGCAGGTCCTCGACGTGGTCGGCCAGCCGAATCGGAGCCGTGGCCTTCCGCGGGCTCAGCATCTGCCCTCGAAAATCGTGGCAGAGGCAGTGGTAACGCCCGGCCAGAGGCTGCACGATGGGCGCCCAGTGGGCAATCGACATGGCAATCCCGTTCAGGAAAACCAGCGTCTCATCGCCGGTGCCAGTCAGCTCGTACTGGAGCTCGGTTCCGTTGACGGTGGCATGCGGCACGGCTATATCCCCAGGTAGGAGCTGATCACGTGCGGGTTGTGGGCAAGACCGGCGGCGCTGTCGCTGAGGGCAATGGCGCCGTTCTCCAGCACGTAGCCGCGGTCCACCGCGCGAAGGCTCTCGCGCACGTTCTGCTCGGTAACCAGGATCGAGACGGTGGCTTTCAATCGCGCCAGGGTCTCGAAGACCTCGCTCACGATGGAAGGCTGGAGCCCCAGCGAGGGCTCGTCGAGTATGAGCAGGCGCGGATTGGCCATGAGGGCCCGCGCAATGGCCACCATCCGCTGCTGCCCGCCTGACATCGTGCCGGCGAGCTGTCGATAGCGTTCCTTGAGGATGGGGAACAGCTCCATGACGACGCCGAGCTGCTTCTCCACGATGTCCTTCGCGTGGGGGATGTAGGCGGCACCGAGCTGCAGGTTGTCAGCCACCGACATCCAGGGGAAAAGGTCGCGTTCCTGCGGCACCAGTGCAATTCCCATGCGGGCAATCTGGTGGGTCTTCAGGGAAGCAAGGTCCCGGCCATCTGATTCCAGCCTGCCAGCCCGGGGGCGCACGATGCCCATGATGGCGTTGATCAGGGTGGTCTTCCCTGCCCCGTTGGGACCGAACAGCCCGACCGACTCATCCCCGATGGTGATGCTCACCTTGCGGAGCACGGGGAGCTTGCCGTAGCCGCACTCGAGGTTCTCTACCATCAGCATCAGGCAGCTCCTCCGAGGTAGGCCTGGATGACACGGGGGTTCCGGGAGACCTCTTCATAGGGACCCTCGGCGATGATCTCCCCTGCCTCCAGCACGATGACCCTGTGGGTCAGCTCGCGGATGACGCTCATCACGTGCTCCACGACCCCCACCCCGATGTTGCGCTCCCTCGCGACTGCCTGCACCAGCCCGACCAGCTCCTTCGTCTCATCGATGTTCAGCCCTGCCATGACCTCGTCGAGGAAGAGGATCTCGGGCCCCGTGGCAAGCGCATGGGCGATCTCCATCTTCTTCGTCTCCAGCATCGTGATCTGGGACACCTCGCGGGAAAGCCCGCCGAGGCCCAGGCCGGAGCACAGCTCCTCCGCCTGGCGGCGCGCCTCCCGCTGGCTCTGGTGCTGGCTGAAGATGAAGCCGAGCATCACGTTTTCCAGCACGTCGAGGTGTTCGACGGGATGGATGATCTGGAAGGTGCGCGCAATCCCCGCCCGCGCGCGCTCGTGGGCGGGCATCAGGGTGATGTCGCGGCCCTTGAAGCGGATGCTGCCGCTGGTGGGGGCATAGAGACCTGAGACGAGATTGATCAGCGTGGTTTTCCCCGCGCCGTTGGGGCCGATCACGCCGAGGATCTCCCCCCGCTGCAGCCCGAAGGAAACCTCGTTGACCGCGACAAGTCCGCCGAAACGCCTGCAGATCTTGAGGGTTTCCAGGTCAGCCACCGGCGGCCTCCCTTGGGCCAGCGGCCTCCCGTGATGCGGCCGCGGCGCGCGCCATGCGCTCCGCGCTGCGCCGCCGTGCCCAGCCGCGGTACAGGCCGTAGAGGCCCTGCGGCATGAAAAGAATGACGATGACGATGATGATCCCGTAGACCACCAGGTGGCCGTAGGGGATCTTCAGCTTCAGGAATTCCGAGGCGACCCCCAGGAGAACCGCGCCGAGAATCGGGCCCATCGTGCTGTGGATGCCCCCCAGCAGAGCCATGGCCAGCGGCAGCAGCGTGTAGTTGGCGTCAAACACTGCATCAGGGGAGGCATAGCCATAACCCTGCAGCTGGACGCCTCCAACGATGCCCTGGATAAAGGAGGTCGTGACGAATGCGATCATGAGGTAGGTAAAAATGTGGATGCCGCTGGAACGGGCACTCACCTCGTTGTTGCGTATGGCGGTGAGAGCGAATCTCAGCTTCGAGCGCTCGAAGAATGCCGACACCCCGCACGCCAGGAACACGGCGGCGAGCGCCAGCCAGTACAGCGCCTTCGCCTCCCCGCCGAAGATGAGCCCGGGCAGGATGAGGCCTTCGGGTCCGCCGGTGAAATCTCCCCAGTTGTGGATGATCACGCGAAAAATCTCGGCCAGGGCGAGCGTCGTGATTGCGAAATACACGGCCCTGAGGCGCAGGATGATGAAGCCAAGGAGAGATGCCACGAGGGCCGCGAAGATGCCCGCGAACAGGATCGAAAGGATCGGGGAGACGCCGAGCTTCAGCGCCGTGAGGGCCGCCGTGTAGGCGCCGATGCCGAAGAACCCGGCAATGCCGAATGAGATCTGCCCC
>JBEKVA010000214.1:0-7327 GCA_049514475.1 Spirochaetia bacterium | reverse complement strand
GACGTCCTCCCTGCGCTCCAGGATGACGATCGGGCCGTCGACCTTCGTGAGGCCCGCATATTCCAGACCCTTCATTTCCTGTAGCTCCTCTCCAGCTCGTCCATCTCTTCGATCATCTGGGACTCGATCTCCGAGAGCTTCTCCAGCTCCTCGTTCCTGACGGTGGACTTGGCGCGCACGATGCGCTCCTGGCAGGCAAGGTCCCGTATCTTCAGAAGAGGCGCGCCCAGATGGATGATGGCGAGGGCCCTCCCGTAGAAATCCATGATCAGTTTCAGGATGCGCACCTGCTTGTCGGGCACGCTGAACATGTCGACCTCGTCATACGCGTTCTGCTGCAGGAACCCGTTCTTGATCATCTCCGCCACCAGCAGGATCAGCCGCTGGTTGTCGGGCAGGGCGTCGGGCCCGATCAGCTTCACGATCTGGCTGAGCTTCTGCTCCCTCTTCAGCAGGTCGATGGCCTTCTCCCGCGTCGAGCTCCACTCGGGGTTCACCTTGGCCCACCAATGGCGGATCTCCTCCGCGTACTCGCTGTAGGAATCCAGCCACGAAATGGCCGGATAGTGGCGGGCGTTGGCAAGCTCGCGGTCGAGCGCCCAGAAACAGCGGATGAATCTCTTTGTGTGCTGCGTGACAGGCTCGGAGAAGTCTCCACCGGGAGGGGAGACGGCCCCGATGACCGAGATGGAGCCCTGGCGATCACCCAGGGCCTTCACCTTTCCCGCCCGCTCGTAGAACTCCGCAAGCCGCGTGGGCAGGTAGGCCGGGAAACCTTCGTCGGCGGGCATTTCCTCAAGGCGCCCCGAGAGCTCCCGCAGGGCCTCGGCCCAGCGGGAGGTCGAATCCGCCATGATGGCGACGTCGTATCCCATGTCGCGGTAGTACTCCGCCAGTGTGACACCCGTATAGATCGAGACTTCGCGCGCCGCGACCGGCATGTTGGAGGTGTTCGCAATGAGGATCGTGCGCTCCATCAGGGACTTGCCGGTGCGGGGGTCCTGGATCTTCGGGAACTCGGTGAGCACGTCGGTCATCTCGTTGCCGCGCTCGCCGCAGCCGATGTACACAATGATGTCGGCATCGCACCACTTGGCGAGGGCGTGCTGCGTCATGGTCTTGCCGGTCCCGAAACCGCCGGGGATGGCCGCCGTCCCGCCGCGGGAAATGGGAAAGAAGACGTCGATGACGCGCTGACCGGTGACCAGCGGCTCGTCCATGCCCATCTTTTCCATGTAGGGCCGCGGCTTGCGGACGGGCCAGTAGTGCGACATGGTCATGTCCCTGCCGCCGTCGAAGCGCAGGACAACCTCGGAAATGGTGTAGTCCCCCTCGGGGGCAACCCACGCGATACGGGAGGCAGGAATCTCGGGGAACACGACCAGCCGATGCATGATCGTGGAAGACTCCTTCACCTCGCCCACGATGGCGCCCGGTTTCACCGTGTCTCCCGCCTTGACGGAAGGCACGAAGCGCCATTTCTTCTCCGCGGAGAGCGGCGCGATCTTGATGCCGGCGGGAATGAAGCCCCCGGCAATCGTCTTTATCTGCTCCAAGGGGCGCTGGATCCCGTCGTAGATCTCCCCCAGGAGCCCGGGGCCCAGGTGGACCGAGAGGGGCCGCTCGAGGGACCAGGCGCTTTCTCCCACGCGCATGCCGGTGTTGTCCTCGTAGATCTGGATGGTCGCCTTGTCGCCTTCCAGGCGGATGATCTCGCCGATGAGCCTCTTCTCCCCGATCTCCACCACGTCGTAGAGGCCGCTTCCGCCGAGCCCCGTGGCCTTGACGATGGGGCCGTTGATCTGGATTACCTTGCCTTCAATCATAATGACACATCTTTTCCCAGGAGCGCCGCAACCAGCTCCTCGCGATATTCCTCCAGGAGGACGCTCTTCATCTCGTTCAGCGTTCCTCGGTAGCGGCGGCTCGCATCCGAAGTCTGAAGAACGATCCCCTTCCCCGCCGCGGCTGCCTCTTCCGTGGGAAGCTGGCGCACTTCGTCGACCACGGCGTCGGGGACGTTCCCCGCAACGACCCGCTTCGCCTGCTCCGCGCTCATCCCCGCGCAGGAAACGACCACGTGCGCACCCTTGAATGCGTATGCCGCCCGGGCGAGCATCTTCCCGATAAGACGATCGAGCTCCGCCGCCGGCAGGGTGTCGAAGAACTCGCTCATGGCGCGGTCCACAGCACCCTGGATGAAGGCAAGCCGCGTGCGCATGAAGTCGAGGGGCAGCGCAGCGGTGAGCTCCTGGCGGATTGCCGCTATCTCCTGCTCGCTGCCAGCCTCCAGCCTGCGCACCTCTTCCCGGGACCTGCGCTCGGCCTCGGTACGGATGACCTCGCACTCCTTGTCCGCCGCCTTGCGGATGCGGCGCGCCTTGGTGCGCGCCTCTTCGAGGATCTGCGATTCCAGCGCGTCGCTGGTCTTGAGGATGTCCATCAGAAAAAACTCCCTTCGCCGGTCCCCCGCCTAGACGTGGAGACCCACGGCTTCCCGGATGGAGTCGATCAGGCTCGTTCGGTTCTCCTGGTGGCCTTCGATTCCGGGAATTTCAACGATGAGGGGATACGCGCCGCTCACCTGCCAGTCCATCACCTCGCGGGGAATCAGCGCCGACGCCTGCTCCGTAATGATGAGCACCTTGATGCCCGGCGTCGTCGTGGCGGCGCGGAATGCCGCGCGCGCCTCCTCTTCGGTTCGGACCGCCGTCCCCGGGACCCCGACGAATCGGAACCCGATGACGACCTCCTCTCCGCCTATGACGTAGAACGCCACGGGTGCCTGGCGCCCCTACGCGGAGAGGATCATGAGGGCGACGATGAAGCCCCAGAGGCAGATGCCTTCCGCCAGTCCGACGAAGGGCAGTGCCTTGCCCGACAGGTCGGGGTTCTCGCTCATCGCCGCCATGGCCGCGGCGCCGATCTGCCCGACGGCAATTCCTCCGCCCAGCGTCGCAAGCCCGACGGCAATTGCGGCAGCAATGTACTTGATGACGGGCGTCCCCGCCGCCGGCGCGGCTGCCTGAGCGAATGCCATCGGCGCGCCCGCCAGTACCAGCAGGGCTACGGACATCGTGATTCTCTTCTTCACCTCAAACCTCCCGAAGTGCGTAAAATGAATGGCGTGAACTCCTCCCCGCTGTCGTTGAAGAACTTGGAGAAGAACTCGTAATACTGAAGCCTGACAACCTGTATGGTGACGATCAGGCCTTCCAGGACGATGATGATGGCGTTTCCAATGAGGATGACCAGGATCCCGGCCGCCCCTCCTCCCACCATGTGCGCAAGAAGGTAGACAATGGTGCTCAGGACCGTGTGGGCCAGCGCGAAGGCCGCCACGCGGAGGAAGGACACGGAGTTGGAAACGTAGTAGATCGTCGATTCGAGGACCTCGACGATCCCTTCCATGACGAATGCGAACACCCCGTCCTTCAGCAGCGGGCGGTGCCCCGTGATGAGGTGGATGAGCAGCTCGCGGAAGAACAGCGCCAGGAGCGGCACGGCGATGGCAATCATGTCCAGCCCGCCGAGCTTCCCGCCCAGGAGGATCCGCACCGCGATGAACAGCACGTACCAGAAAAAGAGCGCGCCGGCGAGACCCGTCTTGTTGAGGATGGCCTTTTCCCAGTCACCCCTGCGGAAATTGTTCACGATGTTCATGATCAGCCCGAGGGTGTTGATGACAGCCCCGACGCCAACCGTGATGCCGAAGAACATGATGATCTTCTGGAAGCCCACCAGGGATACGATGTGCTCCAGGGGGTGGTGGAACGCCGCCTAGGAGATCAGAAGCGAAACGGGGACGAGCAGCTCCTCGTTGGCAAAGAACGATCCGTAGAGAAGCCCGGCAACCATGGAGGCGGATCCGGCCAGGATGAAGACGGTGCCGAAGCTCTTCTTTTTATAGGCGGCAAACGCCTTTATCTTGCCGCTGTTGATCAGCACGCCGAGGAGAAGCCCGACGAACCCCTGCCCCACGTCGCCGAACATGATGGCGAAAAGCACCACGAAAATGACGGCCACGAACGGGGTTGGATCGATCGAGCCATAGAGCGGCACGCTGTAGGAAAGCACCATCCGCTCGAAGGAGCGCACCAGCCTGCCGTGCGGCGTGGACACGGGGACCTTTGCCGTGCCTTTCTTCACCTCGGGAAGCTCCTCGGGGTCGAATGTCTTCAAAGCCATTCGGCCCTGGGTGAGGGATTCCAGCCCCGCGGCCACCGCGGGGCATCTCCTGCTCGGGAGCCAGCCCGTGATCTTCTGCACGCTTCCCGTGGATGCAAAGCCCTGTTTTACCGCGTCAATTGCAAAGTCGAGATCGAGCTGCTCCAGCAGGAAACTGATGTCCTCCCGGCGGGCGGCCCGCATCTCCTCCTTGCGCTTTTCCAGGCTGCCCAGCCCCTCCTTGACGCCACGGAGATCCTCTCGCGCCGCGGTCATCAGATCGGCGGGTATCCCCTTCATTCCATCGGGGAGCTGCACGTCCTGGGACTCTGCTCTCTTCAGCTCCGTGTCCAGCGCACAACGGCCTTTCTTCGGTGCAACGGCCATGATGTACCCTGGCCGGTTCAGGCGCAGAACGAGGGCCCTTTTTTCAAGGCGCTTTTCAAGGTCGGCGAGCTTCTCAGGGGCCACGCTTGCCGCGCGGAATGTGAGATGGCTCATGCCGTGCAGTTTCTGGAAATCGACATTGAGGTGGGAGAAGACGGAAAGCTCTTCAACCGTCCTCTCAAGTGACAGCTTGCGCTGCAGAAGTCTTCCCTCTTCCTCGAGCAGCTCGCGCGTGGAATCCATCAGGGCCTGGGCACGGGCATGCAGCCGCCCGCGGTCAGGGGCCGCGGCATCGCCGCCCGCGGCCGACGAAGGGGTCAACCCATCCGGCTCAACGCCCAGGAAATGGGCAACTGACTGCACCTTCAGCCGCAGCTCTGCCGTCTCCCGCTCCTCGCGGGAAAGCTCCCGCTGCTCGTGGCTTTCCGCGATCAGCTGCAGGGAGCCGGAAAATCCCAGGTAGCGCATGACGGAGTCCAGGTCGTTTTTCATGACCAGGAGCTCGATCTTTTTCATGGGCTCGGTGAACAGCATCAGCTCACCCCCACGATGGCAAGGACTTCCTGCTCGGAGACCGAGAGCGCTATTGCCTCAGCGGCCGTTTTCAGCAGGGCCGCCTCGTATTCCTTCAGCGTGAAATAGGCGGCCAGCGGGCACAGGGTGAAGGGGTTCTGGTGGAACAGCTGGTGCGCGCGCGCGTACAGCCGCTGATCGGCCTTCTGCTCGGCACGGATCGGGTCCGGCGCCTTGAAGGAGTCACCCAGCTGGTCCTCGAGGAGCCAGCCGTACTTCCAGTTCCGCCATTCCTCTATCGCGTCAGCGGGAATCTCGAAGGCCTGGGCGATGGCCTTCCTCTGGGCATCGACCATGCCTGGTATGAGAAGCTGACGGGCCTTCTCGGCGTCCATCCCGAAAAAGAACCGAAGACGCAGGGCCCAGATGACGTTGGTCAGCGTGATCTGCACGTTGACGAGCCGCAGCACCCCGGTCCGATCCCGCGCCGGCAGCGCCTTGGCAAGCTCCAGCAGGCGTGTATAGTAATCCCGATCGAGCCTGTTCTCGATCTCGAACAGGGGGGTCGTCTCGAGCAACGGCAGCACCCATGCGTAGACGCTCTTCCTGATCGCCTCCGCCGTGTCCTTTGCCCCTGCAAGGGAGACACCCGCATAGGGGCCGAGGTCCCAGACACGGGGCTGTTCGCTGCCCCCGTGGGCAATTTCGCGGAGCACTGCCTTCAAGCTCTGGTATTCCAGCTTCCTCAATATGTGCACGAGTATCTCGGGCCGGTCCCCGACCAGCTCCAGCACGTAGGTCATGGAATCGATGCCGGCCTTGACGATCCTCGCCTCCAGCTCTTCCGTGAGGGCATGCTCGGGCAGCTCGCCGCGCTCACCGGGAAACAGCGTGTCGTACAGCTCGGAGACCTTCTTCAGGCGCAGGATGTCGCGATAGTTCTGCCCGACGAACGAGCGGGCGAGAGTGCCGTAGAGCTTCGCCAGGACGAAGGCGTAGCGGGACGTGCGGTTCATGCCCCGCCTTTTTCAATAAACGCGATGACGGCGCGGCGAAAGGCCGCCGCGTCCAGAGGGTGGCGGGTGAGCTTTTCGCGGTATTCGCCGTTCTGCTTCTCCCGCTCCGCCGCTGCCCGCGCGCGTTCCGCCTCCACGGCGCCGTCACCTTCACGCGCCGCTTTCTTCAGCACCTCGGAAACGCTTTTCTGGGCTTCACCGCGGGCCTGCGCGACGCGGTGGGCCGCGTCCGCCTCCGCTTCCGCGATCAATGCGGAAGCATTTTTTTCGAGAACGAGGATTTTATCGAGCGCGTCTGACATGAAAACATCCGTTCCTTCCGAAGCACGGCTGGCCGTGCATATCGCCTAGCGCGGCACTCCGCGCGCGGCATTCTCCCGTCCGTCCCGGCCTCAGACTTCCTGTGAATCGAGGATCTCCTCGTACTTGCGGATGATGCGGTTCACAGTCTCCGAATCCACCGCCGCGAGGGCTTCCTTGTAGAAGTCGGGATTCTCAGCCAGAAGAGCGATCTTTTTCAGCACAGAAAGATGCGTCCCCGCGTCCTCTTCGGAGCTCACCATGAGGAACAGCATGTGAACCGGATCGCCGTCCAGCGACTCGTAGTCTATGCCGGGTGCCGAAATTCCCAGCACCCCGATGACACCCTTCGTGAAGTCCGTCTTGGCATGGGGGATGGCGATTCCCCTCTTGATGCCCGTGGACATCTTCTCCTCGCGCCGCCTGATGGCGTCGAGGATCTCATCCCGGCTGTCCAGCCCGTACTGGCTGACCAGGAGGTCCACCAGCTCCTCAAAGACCTCGGACTTATCCTCGGCTTCCAGGCGGCATTTTATCCGCGCGGGGATGAAGAGGTCCTGCAGCGGCAGGGCCATTCTACTGCCCTCCCTGCCCCGTTGCCCCTGTTTTGCCCGGTGCGGGCGTGGTGCCGGTCGTCGGCGCCACCGGTGTGGTCAAAGGATTGGCCGGCGCGGATGCGCCCTCCGGAGCGGGAGTAACCCCGCCAGGAGCGGGAGGAGTGGTCTGGACCCACCAGCTCTGCTGCTCGGTGGTATTCAGCGCCTGCTGGCGCGCCCTGCCGATGACATTACCGGCGGTAGGGGTCCTGCTGACCCATGACATGCCGAAAACGCATACGAGAAATACGGCAGCAAGAACCGCCGTGAATCGCGTGAGCACGTTCCCCGAGCGCGATCCGAAGGCCGTGCTGCTTCCGCCTCCGAATATGCCGCCAATGCCCTCTC
>JBEKVA010000213.1:0-7349 GCA_049514475.1 Spirochaetia bacterium | reverse complement strand
AGTGTCAAGAGTCGTGCTGGAAAGAGCCGTGGCAATGTTGCCCGCGGTATCCCTGAACTGGGCATGGATGTACTTCAACCCGTCGCCGGAGGATGCGAGAGCGTACGAGTAGGACGTGTTATACGTCTGCCATGGAATGGCGCTCCAATCCGCGGGAGGCGTAGAGGAGGTCGAGTCAGTGAACCGCATGTCCTTCATGCCCGAAGGAGAATCGGTGACGTTCGCTGAAAGGGTTATGCTTCGCGTGTTCGTGAGAGTGGAACTGACGGAGAAGCTATTGACCACTGGCGCTGCGGTATCGAGGGTAATCGAATTGGAAATGGCGGATGTCGTGGCGTTTCCGGCGTTATCAAGGTACTGGGCAAAGACGTACTTCGTTCCGTCGCTGGCGGACGTAAGAGAATACGAATACGATGTGGCATAGTTCTGCCAGGGAAGGACCGATGGGTCGGGAAATGTCGGCGGGATGGCGCTCGCGCTATCCATGAAGCGCATGCTCTTGACGCCGGACCCGCTGTCTGTGGCATTGAGGAGCAGGGATACGCTCCGCGAGCTGCAGTATAGAGCTCCGCCGTTGATACTGGTGATAGACCCGGAGGGGGCAACGGTATCCAGAACGATCGAGTCCTGCTTTAACACGCTGGGGATGCCGGCAGAGTCCTTGAACTGTGCATAGACTGTTCTCTGTCCGTCGGCGCCTGCGCTGAGCTGCCAGTTTGCCCTGCTCGCAGCATATGGCTCCCACATCGCGCCGCTCAGATCGGAGGTGTTTCCAAAGCGCATCCACGCAGGCGGGGTCGTGAAGATCATGGTCAGTGCGACGGTAGTCGAATTGGTGTACGAAGCATTGTTGGCGATGTAGAATAGCCCGTCCGGTGGAATGCTGCCGGATCCTTGCACGCTGAATGTGAAAGCCGGGTGATGGGGATCGTCCGAGAGGACGGTGATGGAGGCCGAGTAGCCCTGTTGAGCCGGCGGACTGAAGGTTACACTAAATTGCGTCGCAACTCCCGGGGCCAGCACCGTATCAGCCGGCTGTGACGTAGAGAAAGCACCCACTGGCGTGACCTGGACCGTTGGAACCTGCAGGGTCAACGCTGCTTCTCCCTTGTTTGTGATCAGGAAATCCACCGTCGACACATCGTTGAGAGCTATCTGGTGGTAATTATAGGAGTAGCCAGAGGACGGCACTTCAGCGTTCGTCGCCTTCAGCAGTACGTGCAGATCAGGGTATTTCGTGGCCACATCTTGGGTGACCTGGGACATGAACGACCCGTTACACGCGGAAAAGAGGAGGATGATGGCGAAGGTCGCGGCCGGACGAATCCGTGGCCATGCAATTCTTTTCTTGATATAGCTTTTTTTCATGGCGAGTTCTCCTTGTCCTTGGACGTTCGGTCCGCCGATTCAGTTCTTCACATCCCAGGCCACGTCATCCCTTTCTTCAGCCAGCCCCGCCCGGCCCGCATCGTCCTTGCGCGTAGACACCAGGTAGGCATACTTCTCCGCAAGGCCAGGATCGAGAGCACGCAGCTTCTGGTAGGTCTCTCGGACTTGGCCGTAATTCTCCTTTTCGTAGCTCACCTTGGCCAGACCCACGAGCACGCTCGCGTCCTGCGGGTCCATCGCGGAGGCACGGCTGAACCAGCTGGCCGCCTTGTCGAGGTCCTTTCCGATGAGGAACAGGTTTCCCAGGTTAGCGAAAGCGGGAACGTAATTTTTCGAGGCCGCCTTCTTAAACTCGACCTCGGCCTTGTCGTACAGGCCATAGCGCGCGTAGAGGACCCCCAGCTTGTTCACGACCACAGGGTCGTTCTTCGTGCGTGCAGCCTCATCTCTCAGAGCCGCGACCGTGCCCTCGATCTCCCGATTGACAAATCTTTCTATTGCCGTCTTCAGCCGAGCGGCGACCAGCTCCGCCTTTGGCGGAGTCACCAGCGAGGCATCGCTTTCGATTCCCGTAGGGGCATAGAGCGCCCAGGAGGCATCCATGGGATAGAACTTCGCCTCGCCCCGGGCATCGTTTTCCCTCCATTCCCTGGCCCCTTCCTGCCATGCTTTGAAGAAACCCTCCTGGACCATGGTGATCTCCACCGGCACCCATGAATGAGAATCCTTGAAGACAAAGTCCTCGGGCCGCGTGAATGTCTTCCTCGCTTCATCGGGGGGGACATCGAGAGAAAATGCCATGTAGATGTGACCTGGCACGGTGATGAAGGCAGTGTCGATCCCGATCGACTCCAGTAGCGCGCAGTACAGGATGGAAAGGTCATCGCAGTCACCCGCTTTATAGGTCAGCGTTTGGATGGGGAACTGTAGGGAATCGATACTCGCGGGGTTCTTGATGGATTCGAGATACGGTGTCTTCGGGTCTGCAACGTAATTGATCCCGTAGAGGGAAAGGGCTTCGAAGATGCCTATTGCCTCCCGAAGGTTGAGCTTCACAGCCTTGGCTCCCTGTTCCCTCGCCAGGCCGCCAACCGACTTCGCGAATTGGTTGACCCCGGGATCTCGATAGGTCACAAAGCTCGCCGCCTTGCGGTCGTCGTCCCACGTCATGGCGTTGCGGTTGTTGACGGGAAGCGTCGCTGTGGCCGCAGCAGTGCGGTCTTCGTTGAGGTACTTGTACTCGACGATGATTTCCGCCGTGACCTCCGTGCCTTCGGTCACCTTGAGGATTCTGTCTGTGAACAGCCCGAACAAATTGGCGGTCCGTTCCTCACCCCATTTCATTTCTCCCAGCTCGGCGCACGGTTTCGGCTTGTCCATGAATTGCTTCACGAAGAAGCTCACCGTCACCCCCTGGATCGGGCCATTCTCCCCGTTTTTCACACGCACGCTCCCCAGAGGGTGCGTGTTGTAATAAGTGTGGAATACGGGGAAGACCGGAGCTATGTTGATGTCCCTTATTTCAACACGCGGCTTGCTGCCGCTGCCGAGCTGAAACGTGCCGGTAATGGACGTACCTATGCCCTCGTAGATTCCAAAGCAATTCCTGTAAAAAGCCCCCAAACCAAGGCTGAAGGAGGGCGTAAGAAAGAATGAGGCGCCTGCCCCCCCCTGCACAAATCCAGCGCCTCCGGCCACCCCCTTATAGAAACCGAGACCGTAGCCGCCAACAGCGGACAACTTCAGCCCAAGCTTTGGCAATGGTCTGAGCGCGATACCTCCACCTGCGCCAAGTGTTGTCAATGGCAGACTCTGGCCTGCTGATGTATTCAGGCCAATCATATCGATGCCGATCAGGCCCTCGGCAAAGAAAAGGGGAGCAAACGGGAGAGTTATATCGCCCGTGAGGGTGACACCACCACCAAACGTATAGATGTTTTTCCCTGTAGAATCGGCCGGCCCGAGGGGAATATCTGCCCCAGGAGAGATCGTGAGGTCAATAATCTGCGCTTCCACTGGCAGGGCGCCTATCAGGGCGATGACCACCATGACCAAAAGGCAATTTTTCATGACCGTCCTCCGCGGACCTGTCTTTTGCTATCATTATACCATAGGGTTATGAGTTTTCAACAGAAGGTCCGGCATTTCGAATGGGATAGACTCGGGAACGATCCTCTGGCATTGTATCGAAGAGAAGCACGGGCGGGACAGGGTGGGAAGGATCAGGATAGTACCTGATCCGCTTTGCACCCAGAAGGTCGGGGGTCCGAATCCCTCGCCGCCCAACTCGAATTATAAGAGGGAGGTTGATGATGGGTAACAAGGACAGGAAGAAAGACAAGAAGAAGCCGAAGAAGACGACGCCGAAGAAGTAAAGCCTGCCGAGCCTGAAGCAGGGCTCTGGAGGAACATGGCGGGAAGGGGCGTCGTGCCCCATCGGATAATGGGCTTGTGCCGGCGGACGTCGATTTACCGCGTCGCCGGGCACACGCCCCCATAAACGCCGGGCTCGACGGTTAGGGACTCGAAGGCATTACCCATCCCGCAATACAGGTGCGCGTGAGTGATCCAGCGCACCTTGGTGTGGCGCCGCGTAGGGCGCCGGATACAGAGTCCTTTGACTGGTTGTCAGTGTTCTCAGGACATCAAAGCCGTCCATTTCCGTCATCCTGGCGCAGGAATCTCTTTCTCTCGAAATTTGGAAATCTGCATCGCGCCGCGATAAACTAGGTGCTCCGGATCAGGAGGGCAAGTGAATCGGTCATCTGATCTTGTGGGCACATGTTTATCATCCAAACACTTCGTTTGAGGAAGCTGAGAAGTGGTCGGTGGTAGCCCGTTCATTTAGAAGGCCTCTTCTCAACAAGAATCAGATATACTTACATCGCGCTTTCTTTCGCGAAAATGAATCAGCTGCAAAGAAAGCAGCTCACGCGATACGAACTGACTTAACAACAGGCCCAATAAGCTCGATTGCTCCCCCAGGGAGGCAGAAATGAGATTTGCCAGCCTCAGCAGCGTCGAGGTCTCCAAAGACGTGTTTCTCAAGCTGCTTCGTCGCTATGGCATTGCCGCGCTAGTGGTGGCTGCAACTTTCATGCTTCGCTTTGCGCTTTCCCTTATCGTAGGTCCTGGTCTCCCGCCTTTCATCCTTTTCTATCCCGCTGTCATGATCGTGGCCCTCCTGGCAGGCAAAGGGCCAGGAATCCTGGCAACTGCAGGTGCTTCATTCATAGTTGCCTTCTGGATATTTTCCTGGCAGGGCCCCCATCCGAACTTTAAAGTTGCCGACGTCCTTGGGCTGGCTCTTTTTGCGGCCATGGGCGTGTTCATGAGCATTGTAGCCACCTTCTTGCACCGCTCGCGGGAAAGGGTCGAGCAGTATAGGAAAGAGTCATCAGTGCGCGAAAGCGAGAATCGCTTTTTTACGATTTTTCATGCAAGTCCGATCGGCATCGCAATCACCCGTTTCGCGGATGGACGCTATCTGGATGTCAACGAGGAATTTCTGAGCCTGATGGGCTACGCGCGCAGTGAGGTTGTGGGAGAAACATCCATCCACTTGCAGTCTTGGATTTACCCTGAGGAACGCGAGGTCTTCATTGCTGAATTGAGAGATCAGCACAGGGTGAAGGATAAAATAGCGCAGTTTCGAAAAAAGTCAGGTGAGGTTTGGATTGCACGCCTTTCCGCAGAGGTAATCGAGGTGGCTCAGGAAAAAGTCATCTTGTCATTGCTGCAGGACATGACCGAGCAGAATCGCGCGGAGGAAGAAATCCGAAAGCTCAATGCTGAACTTGAGAGGCGGGTAGATAAACGAACGGCGGAACTTCAAACGGCCAACAGCCTGCTCCACGAGGCAAAGCAGGCTGCTGAACAAGCCAACCTTGCAAAGAGCAGCTTTCTGGCAAACATGAGCCACGAGATACGAACGCCGATGAATGCGGTGATTGGCTTGACGAATCTTGCGTTGAGGACCGACCTGACCCCTCAGCAGCAGGACTATCTCTCCAAGATACACGGCTCTGGAGTCTCGCTGCTTGGGATCATCAACGATATCCTCGATTTCTCCAAGATCGAAGCGGGCCGGTTGACGATAGACGAGGTTGATTTTCGCCTGGATTCCGTGATTGAACGGCTCACCACTGTCATCAGCCAGAACGCTTTCTCCAAAGGCTTGGAGTTGCTGGTGAACGTGCCTAAAGAGATCCCCTCCCACCTCATCGGAGATGCCAATCGGCTCGGTCAGGTCCTCACCAATCTTGTTGGCAACTCCGTGAAGTTCACCGACCACGGCGAAGTGGAGCTGAAAGTAGCGCTCCTTGAGATGACAGACGAAAAGGCGAAGCTCCTTTTCTCAGTTCGCGACACGGGAATTGGCATGACCGACGAGCAGTTGTCCAGGCTATTCCAGCCCTTCTCCCAGGCTGACAGCTCAACGACGAGAAGATTTGGCGGTACCGGCCTTGGGCTCAGCATCACTCGACGGCTCGTGGAATTGATGGGAGGACAGATATGGGCGAAAAGCGCACCCGGTGTCGGAAGCGCCTTCACCTTCACTGCCTGGTTTGGCATCAGCAAAGAAAGACTGATCCGGCGTCCGATGGTTCCGCGCAAGCTCGATGGAATGCGGGTGCTCGTCGTTGATGACAACCTCTCGGCACGAAAGGTTATGCAGGAGATCCTCGCGTCGCTTCGCTTCCGCGTCATGGTTGTCGGGTCTGGCGAGGAGGCTGTCGAAGCGGTACGGTCGGTGGATGGCTTCGATCCATTCGAGCTCGTTGTAATGGACTGGAAGATGCCCGGAATAGACGGCATCGAGGCAACCCGCATGATCCTTGCTCCCCGTAACCTTCATAACCCACCAGTAGTTGTTATTCTAAGCGCGTCCGGTGGCGGGGAGGAGGAGCGTGCACGGGCACTTGCCGTGGGCGCTGCGGACTTTCTCGTGAAGCCCGTGACGCCTTCTACCCTCGTCGACGCCATGGTAAGGATTTACTCTCCAGAGCTTATTCCCGCGCTGACGTCAGGAATGCGCAAGGCCAGTGCGAGCAACAGACTGCAGGGAGCCCGGATTCTCGTAGTGGAAGACAACGAGATAAACCAGCAAATCGCTTATGAATTGCTTCGAAGTGAGGGAGCAGAGGTTGATCCCGCTGTCAACGGCCGCGATGCCATCGAAAAGCTTGCGATGGCATCCTCGCCGTATGATGTTGTGCTCATGGACGTGCAGATGCCCGAAATGGACGGATATGAGGCCACGCGGCGCATGAGAGCTGAAAAATGGGGAAAAGACATCCCCATCGTAGCGATGACCGCTCATGCTCTCAATGAGGAAAGGCAGAAAGCGCTCGAGGCGGGCATGGATGATCACATAAGCAAGCCTATTGATCCCGAGGCAATGTTTGAGACCATACGCAAATACTACCGGGGTGAAACTCTGCATGAGCAAAAACTGCCCGTCCCGGCGGACAACAACCAGGAGACTGCGCTACCCGCGATTGAAGGGATCGACATGGCGGGAGGGCTGGGGAGAATGGCGGGGAATCGCATGCTCTACGCTGATCTCTTGCGCAGATTTGCAGATGGGCAGAGGGAAACCCTTGCCAAGATAAGCGAAGCGCTGGCGCAGGGGAACCGGGAGACAGCCGAGCTGCTCGCGCATACGACGAAAGGGACTTCCGGCAATCTAGGAATCGTGGAAGTCCAGGCTGCGGCCGCGCATCTCGAGCATCTGATCCACAATGGAGAATCCCCCGAAGATGTGAAAACGGGTCTTCTCCGTTTTTCCACGTCTCTTGAAATGATGACGGCCCTTATTCTTCGGTCGCTTCCAGCCACTGAAACGCGCAAGAAAGCTCCGAGTGCGCACATAAATGCCGGTGAAGAGAGAGAAATAGTTTCAAGACTCGTGACGCTGATCAGAGAGAGCGATAGCTATGCCGTGGATTACCTCGAAT
>JBEKVA010000212.1:0-7371 GCA_049514475.1 Spirochaetia bacterium | reverse complement strand
CTTCCTTCGCCAAGGTCGACGACGAGATCGAGGTCATGGTCGTCGGCATCGACAAGGAGCGCGGCAAGGTCCAGCTCGGCGTGAAGCAGCTCTCCGAGGACCCCTGGGAGTCCATAGCCCGCGCCTACCCGCGCGGCAGCATCATCCAGGGAGAGATCACGAACATCACCGATTTCGGTCTCTTCGTGAGGGTGCAGGGCGGTATCGAGGGCCTGGTGCACAAGATGAACCTCGTCGATGACCGCGTGGAATCCGCGGATGCCGCGCTGGCCAAGTACAAGGTCGGGGACGCCGTGCAGGCGGTGGTGACGGAAGTCAGTCCCTCCAAGCAGAAGCTGTCGCTTTCCCTCAGAGACTACGTGAAGAAGGTGCAGCGCGAGGAGATGGACAAGTACATCCACGACGAGTCGAAGCAGGACACTGTCTCCCTCGGAGACATGCTCAAGGACAAGATCAAGGGGTAGCCCCCCCTGCCGCGAGCTTGCGGCATTTCGCGAGGGTGCGACGCCACCGCGATCCTGCGGCGTTGCGTGACCTCGCGGCGGGCTGCGCTCTCGCGGCATATCCTCACACGGTCTCGAGATGCCGCGAGACTGCAGCAGAGCCGGGGGGCTGGGAGCAGAGCCAGCGGAATGTTGAGATTCGCCGCGGACCGTGAAAAACTCGAAGTCCTTTTCGACATTTATACCCGGATCAACTCGACATACGCCGACCTGAAGGCGCTTTTGACGCAGATCATCACCTCCGCCACCGAGCTCACCGAGGGGGAGGCCTCCTCGCTCATGCTCGTCAATCCCGAGAACAACAAGCTGTACTTCGAGATAGCACTCGGCCCCAAGGGACACAGCGTGAAGCAGTACTCGGTGAACATCGGGGAAGGCATCGCCGGGTGGGTGGCAGAGAAGAACACCTCCCTGATCGTCAACGACGCGCAGAACGATGCCCGCTTCTACCCCGAGATAGCGGAGAAAATCGGCTTCCCCACCACCTCGATCCTCGCGGTGCCCATGCGCGTAAGGGACAAGCTGGTCGGCGTGATCGAGATCCTCAACAAACGCGACGGCAAGAAGTTCACCGAGGAAGACCTGCAGTGGCTGGAGATGTTCTCCACCCAGGCGGCTATTGCCGTGCAGAATGCCCGCTCCTTCCAGCAGGTGAGAAATGAGCTGAGCGTTTTACAGGACAAGGTCCAGGTGGGAGAGGGGTACCATACATTCATCGGTGAAAGCCGCATCATCACGGAGAAACTCGACATCGCGCGCAAGGCCGCGGAAACCGATTCCTCGGTGCTCCTCCTGGGGGAGAGCGGGGTAGGGAAGGAACTTTTTGCCGAGCAGATCCACCTGGCCAGCCCGCGCTCACGAATGCCTTTCATCCGCGTGAACTGTGCCGCCATCCCTGAAGCGCTGCTGGAAAGCGAGCTCTTCGGGCACGTGAAGGGCGCCTTCACGGATGCCGTGGCGGACCGCCGCGGCCGTTTCGAGCTGGCCGACGGGGGGACGATCTTCCTGGACGAGATCGCCGACATGGCCCTCCCCCTGCAGGCGAAGCTCCTGAGGGTTATCCAGAGCAGGTCCTTCGAGCGCATCGGGGCAAGCGAACCCATGCAGGTGAACGTACGCATCATTGCCGCCACGAACCACGAGCTGGAGAAGGACGTTGCCGAGGGGAGATTCAGGGCTGACCTGTTCTACCGCCTGAATGTCCTGCCCATCCAGATCCCGCCGCTTCGGGAACGTCGGGAGGACATCCCGCTCCTGGCGGAGTTTTTCCTGCGAAAGCATTCCCGGGAAACCAAAAAGCAGTTCAGCGGGTTCAGCGATGAGGCCATGGAGCAGCTTCTCTCTTACTCCTGGCCGGGCAACGTGCGGGAGCTTTCCAACGCCATCGAGCGGGCCGTCGTGTTCTCCCGCGACGAAAAAATCCGCGCCGAGAGCCTCACACTCAGCTCAGGAGGGCGTGCCTCCGACGAGGCGTACGCCGAGAAGACCCTGCGGGAGGCGTTGAATATATTCAAAAAACACTTTATCACAAAGGCTCTGGAGTCCAATGGGTGGCACCAGACCAGGACGGCGAAGGCTCTCGCGATCCAGCGAAGTTACCTGTCCAAGCTCGTGAAGGAATTGAGCATCATGAAGGAAAGAGGGGTATAGATTACATGCAGCCAGTGCAGCAGCAGACAGGACAGGGCCGCGAGACCGCCCCGGAGCCGATGCGGCGTCGGATCAGCAATTTTCTCTCGCACACGGTGGACAGGTTCCGCATCGCCCTCTGGGTGGTTCTCATTGCGGCGGCGGTGTTCCTGGTCGGCTATCTCATCTACAGCGAGGTCAACAAGAAGCTCGTGAGCGATGCCGCCCTCATGGTGGAAACCGCCCAGGGCGTCTATGACAAGTGGCAGGGAGAGACGGATGCCGCGAAAAAGGCACCCCTTGAAAAGGACCTCCTCGACCGCCTGAACCGCGTCATCAGCCGCTACCCCCGCCAGTACGGGGGGCAGCGCGCCCTGTTCCTCCGCGCGGAAGTAAGCTACTCCAAGAAGGAGTGGGATGCCGCCGCGAAGGACTACACGTCGCTGGCCGCCCGCTTTTCCAAGAGCTATCTTGCACCCGTGAGCCTGTTCGACGCCGCGGTGTGCCTCGAGGAGAAGGGTGACAAGGACCAGGCGCAGAAGCTGTACACCCAGGTGTACACCTCCTACAAGGATTCCACCGTCGCGCCCCGGGCGCTCTTCAATGCCGCCCGCCTGGACGAAGCCAAAAGCGCGTGGACCGACGCCCAGAAGAAGTACGACCAGGTGGAGAGCCTCTACGGTCAGAGCGCTTGGACGAAGCTGGCGCAGGACCGTGTGGTCGAGCTGAAGGTGCAGGGGAAGATAAAGTAGAGTGTACCCCGAGCACGGGTGTCCGTGTGAGGGCCCGCCGCGCGGGCCCCTCCGGGCCCGTGACGGGCGCGGCTGAGGAGGGTGCCCGCATGGCGGAAAAGAAGACCGCTTCGAAGTTCTTCGAGACGAAGTATTTCGGCCTGGTCATCGGCTTGATGGTCTTCGCGCTGCTCTTCGGCCTCAGCTCGGGCACGGTCCTGGTAAAGAACCTCGAACAGCGGCTGCTGGACCTGAACTTCCGCCTGAAGAACTCCATCACGCGCACCCGGGTGCAGGAGGGCGTTTCCGTCGTCCAGGCAAATCCCCGCATCTCCCCCGATATCCTCATCGTCGGCATCGATGACAAGTCACTGGACCGCTTCGGCAGGTGGCCGTTCCCCCGGTTCCGCCACGCCGACCTCATCAATTCCCTTTCCCGCATCAAAAACCAGACCGAGCGCGAGCGCGCGCTTTTCATCGACGTGTTCTTCAGCGAGATATCGGAGACACCCGAGGATGACGCCCAGCTTGTCTCCAGCATCAGGAGCAACGGGAGGGTGTTCCTGGAGACGGTCCTCCTGCCCGGGGAGAACTCTCCCCAGACGGAGCGCGAGTTTTTCAGCCGCCAGGATGCCTTGTACACTCGCATGGGAACGCTCACGAACATCAGGGGCGACTGGCTGAAGGTGAGCACTTTTTTCGGGCTGGAGGCGCCGCCGCTGAAGCCCTATGGAAACGCGACATCCGGGTACGGACACGCAAATTTCCTGAGCGATGGCGACCAGGTCTACCGCCGGCAGGCGCTGGTGGCAAAGCTGTCGCACCTCGAAAAGGAGATCCCCCTCGAGGAGCTGTCCACTTCTGAAACCATCGACACGACGAGGTTCGAGCACCTTTCCTGGATGGACAGGAACAGCGTCATGCACGAGATCCCCGCCCCCCTGACGCAGAGGACAATCGAGGACCTGAAGAGGGAGCTGCCCCGCTCGGCCCCGCCCTACGTCGTACCCGCCACGGATACCGCCCCTGAAAAGACCATCTTCGTGGTGCGCAAGTACCAGGACACCTTCATGCCTTCCATCACCCTCGCCCTTGCGCTGGACTACATGAACAGGAAGATGTCCGACATCGAGATCGTCCTGGGCAAATACATCCGCATTCCCTCGCCCCAGAAGTTCAACGTCGACACGGGGCAGTGGGAGGCGTACACCCTGCCCGTCACCGCCCCCCGCTACGATGCCGACGGCAACGTCCTGAGCAAGGGCACCTGGCGCACGGTGTCAGAGGTGCGCATCCCCATCGACGAAACAGGGTCCATGCTCATCAATTTCATGGGAGAGCCCTCCAGCACGAATCCCGAGGAGCACCAGACCTACCCGGTGCGTTCCTATTCCGGCTACGCCTCCAACCCTCCCTCTCCCGATCCCGCGAAGTGGCCCCCGACGAAGAAGCTGGGCAACATGATCGTGATGGTGGGGCCGTTCTCCAAGGGAATGGCGGCTGACGAGAAGCCGACGCCCTTCGGGCTGATGTACGGCGTGGAGATGCACGCCAACGCGCTGAACACCATACTGATGTCCAATTTCCTGACCTATGCCGCTCCCTGGCTCAATGCGCTGATCCTTTTCGGCATCGTGATGCTCGTCTCCCTCATGGTATCCCGCCTGTCCACCATCTGGTCCCTTGTGGTCACCATAGGCGCCATCGTCGTATACTTCTTCGCCTTCATGCTCATCTTCGAGTTCGAGGACTATATCCTGACATTCACCGCGCCCGCCATTGGCGCCTTCCTCGCGTTCCTTGCCGTGGTCGCCTACCGCACCGTGTTCGAGGAGCGCGACAAGAGGCGCATCCGCGACATGTTCGGCAAGTACGTGAGCCCGGCGGTTGTCGACGAGATACTGCAGAACCCGCCCGAGCTGGGTGGCGTGGACAAGGACCTCACGGTCTTCTTCTCCGACATCCGCAGCTTCACGACCCTGTCGGAAAGCATGACCCCGCAGGAGCTGGTCAATCACCTCAACCAGTACCTCACCGCCATGACGGACCTCATCCTCGACTACAAGGGGACCCTGGACAAGTACGTCGGGGATGAAATCATGTGCTTCTGGGGGGCGCCGCTGCCGCAGCCCGACCACGCGCTGCTGGCCTGCAAGTGCGCCCTGCGCCAGATCGAGGTCCTGCACAAGATGAACGAGGGCTGGCCCGTCGAGAGGCGGCTAAGCATCGGCATAGGGCTGAATACCGGCATCATGACGGTGGCCAACATGGGCTCCACGGGACGCATGAACTACACCCTGATGGGAGACAATGTGAACCTCGGGGCGCGCCTTGAGGGCACCAACAAGGGATATTTCACCACCATCATCATCAGCGAGTACACTTACGCGCAGGTGAAAGACAAGGTGACTGCCCGGGAGCTCGACAATATCCGGGTGAAAGGCAAGAACAAGCCCGTCCAGATCTACGAGCTGCTCGACGTCATCGAGGGCCTCGAGCCGCCCGCAAAAGTGGACGCGAAGGGGAGGGCGCTCGTGGGAGCCCGAGCGTAGGCAGAAGGGAAATGAAAGGCCTGAAACTGATCCTGCTGCTCGCGGCCACGCTCGTGGAGGCAGGTTGTGGCCTGCCTGACCAGTACTTCATCCAGTCGCCAATCCTCGGCACTTTCGCAGGCGGCACGGGCAACCAGTTCAACTTCCTCAATCCGGACCATACGAAGGACCTGAACATCACTTTCAAGGGGTACGAGCTGTACTACCAGTTCTATCCCCAGAATGCGACGATCAACATCAACCCGTACGACCCGAACAATACCGCTGACGTCTACACCCAGCTCACGACGGCGGGGTACAAGCTGATGACTTCCAGCGCCGATTTGTACCCCAACAGGACAGATCCGGTTATTCCCATAGCGGTTTCAGACATTGGATCCTCTTTTTCTGTAACCGTTCAGATCACGACAGCCGTTACACCGCCGGCCCAGGCAGCGCAATACACGACCACGGCGAGCACCCTCGGGTTCGGCAATCTGCGCCGCAATGTCCAGGACGCAACGATCGGGGCTCCTTATTACCCCAATTACAAGGACTTTCAGTACAATATTGCTACCCCGCTCAACTACGCAATTACGGACCAAGATTGCGGCAATATCCTGTCATTCGTTACCGGCAGTGGTAACTATGTGTGGATAGCAGTGTTCGCCGCAAGTTACGGCCTCATCGGCGTATCGACACCTCAGAGGTCGGTTCCTATATACTTGGGATATCTTACGGTTCAGATCAACTGACAGAAGGACAAGGGGCTTTATCGTGTGGTTTTATTATTTCAGGGTCGGGCTCACCTACGTAACAATCGGGGTAGCCGCCGCGGTGTTCTTCTTCTTCGTCGTGAAAAAGCCGGTGCTGGGAAAGCTCTGGGGCGCGCTGATTGTCGGCCTGGTGGGATCGTTTCTCGGGGGGCTGATCGACCAGCTCTTTTCCCGCATGATCCTCTACCTTTCGGATGTGAACTCGGTGAACGTCTTCTCAGCCCTGGCTACGTCACTGCTCATGATCTGGCTCCTGTCCAAGGCAAGCTACCCGAGGTAAAGACATGAAACCACGTGGACCGCTGATGATCGAGCATCGCCTCATCGAAAAAATGCTTCATATCATTTCGGATGAGATCGCGCTGATCGAAAAAGGGAAACCCATCGACCCTCTTTTCATAGACGCGGCCGTGGATTTCATCAGGATTTATGCCGACAAAACGCACCATGGCAAGGAAGAGGATATCCTCTTCAAGCAGCTGGCGGAACGAAAGCTGGCCGCGGAGGACGCCGCGCAGATGCGCAGGCTTGTCGAAGAGCACGGTGAAGCCCGCCAGAAGGTCAGGGAGCTCGTTGAGGCAAAGGAAAGACTGGTGGCGGGAGATAAAGGGGCCTCGTCGGTCATCCTGGCAAGCATGCGCTGGCTGGTCGATTTCTACCCGGTGCATATCGCCAGGGAAGACAAGGAGTTCTTCCCCCGCACCGAGAAGTATTTCAGCGAAAATGAGCTTGCCCGTATGCTCGATGAGTTCGGAGAGCTGGACCGCAGGATGATCCACGAGAAATACGAGAATCTCGTGAAAAGCCTCCAGCGGAAATAGGAGGCCAGGTGCCGCCCGCCGCGGCGGTCTTGGCAGAGAGCAGGAGTTCGTTTATGGATGGCACCGTTCGTTCCCGCATTGCCCCCGGCGCGAAAGTCTCCATCGTGCAGAAGCAGGACCAGGGGTCGGGACGGCGCACCGAGGGGGTCGTCCGGGACATCCTCACGAGCTCTCCCACGCACCCGCACGGCATCAAGGTAAGGCTCGAAACGGGGGAGGTCGGACGGGTCCAGGAGATCCTTCCGTAGGGCTCTCACCCGATGCCGAAAATGGACACGACGTGCCCGATATGGTAGTTTTAACGGGCATGCAGACCTTGAGAGCGCCCCTTCGCCAAGTATTGTTGTTCATGCTTCTTGCAAGTG
Source organism: Spirochaetia bacterium (assembly GCA_049514475.1). GTDB lineage: Bacteria > Spirochaetota > Spirochaetia > SZUA-6 > Fen-1364 > Fen-1364. The sequence continues at coordinate 15 of JBEKVA010000212.1, read as the reverse complement.
GCCCTGTCGTTCCTG
>JBEKVA010000211.1:0-7388 GCA_049514475.1 Spirochaetia bacterium | reverse complement strand
TGCTCTTCGGCGGGCCTGCCGCCGGAGCCAGCACGGGCGCCGGGCTGGGTGCAACCGCGGGCGCGGCTTCAGGGGCCGCCGCGGCGGCCATCCCGGCCTATTGGGCGCAGTGGGCGCAGGGCCCCAGCCTTGCCCTGGTGGCGGTCATCTTCTACAGCTGGTGGATATTCGTCGGCTACTACGCCCTGATCTTCCTCAACGGGCTGAGCGGCATTCCGCGCCAGCTCTACGAGGCGGCGGAGGTCGACGGGGCGGGAAAAGTCCGCAGCTTCTTCTCCATCACGCTGCCCCTCCTCTCTCCCACGACGTACTTCCTCTCCCTCCTGGGCGTCATTGGGACGTTCAAGGCATTCACGCACCTGTACGTGCTGCGAAGCCCGGCCGCGCTGAACACGGTGGACCCCATCAGCGTGGTCATCTTCTTCACCGCCTTCCGCACGGGCAACATGGGCTATGCATCCGCAATGTCGCTTCTTCTGTTCTTCATCGTGCTCGGTCTCACGCTCCTGCAGCAGCGCGCCGCGGAAAGGGGTGTCAGCTATGGCGACTGAGGCGCAGCGCCGGCGCTCCGCCCGCGGACAGGGCTCGCCGCCGCGGGCACCGCGGCCGCGGCTCACCCTGGGCAGGGTAATCCTTGTCTGCTTCCTCTGCCTTGGCGCCGTCGCATGCCTCCTGCCCTTTCTTTCGATGCTGAGCACGTCCCTGAAGACAATCGGGGAGACGATCAGCCGCAGCAGCCCCTTTCCCTTCCTGCCCGACTTCTGGCCGCACCTGCCGCAGTGGGTCAACTACGCCACCGCGTGGACCACGGCGAGCTTCAGCCTGTACTTCAGAAACAGCGTGATCACCGCGGCGCTCACCGTGGTAGGGGTGCTGGTCACCTCCTCCCTGGCCGCCTATGCCTTCGCGAAGATCCGTTTCATCGGCAAGCGGGCGCTGTTCGCCATTCTCATAGCGACCCTCATCATCCCCGACACGGTGTACCTTGTGCCCAACTTCCTGCTCATCACCCGCTTCGGCTGGTACGACACGCTGGCGGGGCTGACCGTTCCTTTCATGGCAAGCGCATTTTACATCTTTCTCCTACGCCAGTTCTTCTCGCAGCTTCCCAACGAGCTGCTGGAAAGCGCGCGCATCGACGGCGCCGGCTACTTCCGCGCCTTCTCTTCAATCGTGGTCCCCCTTTCGGGGGCGCCGCTTTTCACCGTGGCTTTTCTTGCTTTCGTAGGCTCCTGGAACTCCCTGCAGTGGCCCCTGGTGGCCACGCGCACGGCCCGCTGGCGGCCAATCACCGTCGGGCTGACGACGTTCATCACTGAGGCGGGACCGGAAAACCAGCTGCGCATGGCAGGCGCCGTGATCGCGGTGGTCCCCGTGGTGCTGCTGTACTTCCTGGCACAGAAGCAGTTCACGGAGGCAATTGCGCGCAGTGGCATCAAGGGGTGATTTCAAGTACCTTCTGCATATGAAACGGCTCCTGGTTCTGCTCTCCTTGCTCCTGCCCGCGTTCCTCGTCTCCGCCCAGGACAAAGGACTTGCCGGTGTCGATCCCCGCGGCACGACAGTGGTCTTCTGGTACCAGCACAGCGGCTCCAACGGCGATGCCATGCAGAAGATGATAGGCGAGTTCAACGCGGCCAATCCCTGGAAGATCACCGTGAAAGGAGAGTACGCAGGGCCCTACGACCAGGTGTACAACAAGATGGTTGCCGCGATTGCCGCGCACAATCCGCCAGAGCTCGTCGTGGCCTACCAGAACCAGGCGGCGACCTACACGGTGAATGACGCGCTGGTCGATTTGAACCCCTACGTCGAGGACCCTCGGTGGGGCCTGGGCAAGGACCGCGGGGATTTCTTCGAAGGCTTCATCAACCAGGACGTCAACGCGCAGTTCGGCGGCAAGAGACTGGGCTTCCCGCCCAATCGCTCCATCGAGGTCATGTACTGCAACATGGCCATGCTGAAGTCGGTCGGCATTGCCGCCCCTCCCAGGACCTGGGACGAGTTCGCCGAGGATTGCCGCAAGGTCACGCGCCCGGCGGCGGGCACCTACGGCTACGCTCTGGACAGCCTGGATGCCTCCCACGTCTTCGCGGCCGTCATTACGCGGGGCGGGGATTTCGCCCGGGCCGACGGAAAGGGCTACGCCCTGAATACCGCCCCGATAAAGGCGACCTTTCTCTACATGAAGGGGCTCGTGCAGCAGGGCCTGGCGCGCAAGATCTCCAAGAGATACGACGATCAGAGCGAGTTCGGCAGCGGCCTGGCTGCTTTCACCCTTGGCTCCACCTCGGGACTCTCCTTCTACGACAGGGCCGTCAAGGCGAACAAGAACGGCCCCTTTGCATGGAGGATCGCTCCCATCCCGCAGCTCACGGCCACCGCCGTGCCGGAGGTCGATCTTTTCGGCGCCAGCGTGAGCGTCCCGAAGAGCACGCCGGAAAAACAGCTCGCGGCGTGGCTTTTCATCAGGTGGTTCTCAGAGCCGCGGCAGCAGGCGGCCTGGACGCACGTGTCACTGTACTTCCCGGTCCGCAAGGCCGCCGAGCCCCTGATAAGAGACCTGCTCGACGCGGACGCGAGCTTCGCCACCGCGTGGACCATGCTGAAGACGGCCCACCTTCGATCGGAGCCGCCCTTTGCGGGATACGACCTTGTCAGGGACGCCATCAGCGCGGCGTACAACCGGGTGCTCGACGGGGCCGACGTGGATCGGACGCTGGCCTCGCTGCAGGGGCAGGCGGAGAAGATCTACCGCGACGCGGGGCCCTGAGCCGGCCGCCGCACCGTCGTCCCGCCGGCGAATTGACGATCCCCTTCGCTGTGATAGACTCACTCACGATGCTCAACATACCTGCAGGGGTTCGTCCGGCGCTCAGATTCCTGCCGCCGGCCCGGCGGCCTTGGCTTCTGCCCATTTCCCCGCCGTTCATCTGGTTCTACGTGCGCTTCGGCAATCGGGTCATCAGGGAAGAGCTCCACGACATCGAGCGGCTGATCAGCGCCTACCAGCAGCTGCAGGACGGCAAAGCCCGCCTGATCGTGGCCTTCCGGCACCCCGGGGTGGAGGACGGCACCGTTGTTTTCCGGCTCATGTCGGGGATCGTCGGCAGGGAGGCGCGGCGGAGGGGCATGAAGCTGCGCAGGCCGCCGCGCGGCTATTTCGTTTTCGGCCGCGACGTGCCCGAGTGGGCGGGGCAGTTCCTCAACTGGATGCTTCCCCTCCTCGGGGCCATCTCGGTGTTCCCCGGCCGCTATGATTCGCAGAGCATCGCCACGATGCGCCGCTACCTCACCGAGATGCCGCATCCCATAGCGCTGGCCCCGGAGGGCCAGGTGACCTACCACAACGAGCGGGTGGCCGCGCTGGAGAATGGCACCGCCCAGCTGGGGTTCTGGTGCATGGAGGATCTGAAGAAGCAGGCCCGCACCGAGGAGGTGCTGATCGTGCCCGTGAACACCAGCTACCACTATGCGCGGCGCAGCTGGAAGGGCCTGCTGAAGCTGCTGTACAAGATCGAGAAGGGGTGCGGCCTTCTTCCGCCCGAGGGGCTCACCCCGCGGGGAAGCATCAGCGCCGCGAAGCTCTTCGAGGACCACGAGGCCCGTCAGAAGGTCTACATCCGGATCATGAGGATCAGCCGGCACCTCGTGCTCCTGGCCGAGGATCACTACAGCCGGTTCTATGGCATCACCTTCCCCGCTCCGCAGGAGGAAGAGACCAATGACGACCTGCAGAAGCGTCTGCGCGCAGTGTGCGAGGCGGCGCTCTCCGTCGCGGAGCGCTTCCTGCGGCTGACGCCGAAGGGCGACTTCGTCCAGCGCGTGTTCGCCGCCCGCCAGGCGGTCCTCATGTTGATGTACCGCGAGGACATTGACGATATCGAGGCGATCCCGCTCATCGAGCGCGCACTTGCCGACCGGCTTGCCGTGGAAACCTGGATGTGCAACCGGCACGTGGAGCTTGTTGATGTCCTTGAATACCTGCGTGCCGATTATCTGGGCCCGGATTCCGGCTTGGACAGGTTCGTGGAGACCATCACCAACCTGTGGGATGTCGTCAACCGCCTGCAGGGCGGGAATGTCAGCGGCCGGATCAACCCGTTCTTCAAGACCGCGCGCATTGTCATCGGTGAGCCGATTTCCGTGTCACGACACTGGGACCTGTACAAGGAAAACCGCCGCAGGGCGGTGCGCGCCCTCACGGGGGAGATCTTCGAGAGCCTGCGCGCCGTGGCGGAAAACGACAACCAACCGGTGCGTTGAGAGGGCGCTGGCAGCGGGGCGGCCACCGGCGGGGGGAGGCGGAAAAAGGGATTTGACACGCACGGGCCGCCAAGGCCATACTGGGGGCGTACATCGGGGAGGGGAAATATGGAGAAAGTGCAGAAGAGGGAGGGGCTCGTCTGCATTTGTGCGGAATGCAAAAAAGTGATCAGGCTCATCGGCAATGTGACCGCGGGGGTGACCCCCATCGTCAGCCACGGGATCTGTCCCGTGTGCGCCGACAAGCTGTACGGGCATCTCTTCCGCAAGAACGAGTAAGCACGCGGCTTCGGCCCCGCGCGGGGCCGGCCGTTGCCTCAGACCACGCGGCGCGGGAGGAGGGGGCTGATCCTGGTCACGACCTCGTAGTTGATCGTGCCCGCCCATTCCGCCATCGTTTCGGCGCTGATCCTTTCATCTCCCGAGCTTCCCAGGAGAACCACCTCGTCTTCCAGCCGTGCACCCGGAACGTCGGTGAGATCGACCATGCACAGGTTCATGCAGATCCTGCCGATCACCGGCGCGCGCCGTCCGCGCACGAGCACGTGCGCACGGTTGCCCAGCGCCCTGTCGTAGCCGTCCGCGTAGCCCACCGGTAAAACGCCCAGCGTCGTTCTACGCATTGTCCGATACGAGCATCCGTACCCGACGAAGCTCCCCTCGGGGATGGTCTTCACCTGCACGATCCTCGTCTTCCAGGTGAGCACGGGATGGAAGTCCGGCACGGGGCCGGATTTCTCCCGCGCGGAGACCAGCGTTTCGCGTGACGGCCACATCCCGTACAGCCCTATGCCCGAGCGGAGCATGGTGTAGTGGGTGGAGGAGAAGAGCAGGGCTGCCGCGGTGCATGCCGTGTGGATGTACGGGGGCCGTCCCGTTGACGTCTCCACCGCGGCAAGGGCGGCGTTGAACCGCGAGATCTGAAGCTCCGCGTAGGCATGGTTGAGGGTGTCCTCGATGTTGGCGTAGTGAGTCGAGAGGCCTTCCAGGATGACGCGGGGGGCGCTCCCCTTCAGGAGCCGCATGAAATCTTCCAGGTCCTCGGGCAGCACGCCCTGGCGCGAGGTGCCGGTGTCCACCTTCATGTGAACGCGCGCGGGAGGCAGGCTCGCGGGGAGGGCGCGGAGGGCTTCCACGGTCTCGCAATTGTACACGGTCAGGCGCAGTTCGGCTTCCACCGCCGCGGCCAGCTCTCCGATGGGAACGTGGCCCAACAGCAGCACGGGCTTCCTGATCCCCAGGGCGCGCAGCTCCAGGCCTTCTTCCAGCGAGTTGACGCCGAACCATTCGGCGGATGCCAGCAGGGGCGCGAACTGGGCCACCCCGTGGCCGTACGCGTTGCTCTTGATCACGGCGCAGGCAAGGACGCCGGGGGCGCTTCCCGCGCGCAGCTGGCGCAGGTTGTGCTCAGGGGCCTTCGCATCGAGCTCCACCCAGACGAGACCGCTCATTGATCCTCCAATGCGGGCTAGGATAGTATGAGGCGGCGGCAGAGTCAAACGCCGTCAGGCTGAGGGGGCGGCGGCCGAGCCACACGCGGCCGCCAGACGGAACGGTATTGGAAGGGGCGGTGATGGAAGCGCGCGATTTCTACGACGGCCTCGGGGAGGACTACGACCGCATGGTCTCCTGGCAGGGGAGGCTCGCCAGGGAGCAGGTCTTCTTCGACCGTCTGTTCGACGAGAACAAGACTGCGAGCGTGCTCGATGCCGCCTGCGGCACGGGGATGCATGCCATCGCGTTTGCCCGCCGGGGGATGCGCTGCGCCGGCGCCGACCTGAGCCCTGCCATGATCGGCCGGGCCCGCGAGAATGCGTCCGCCGCCACGGCGACCGTGGATTTCCAAGTGGCTGCCTTTGGGGAGCTGAGGAGAAAGTTCAGCGCGCCCTTTGATGCCATTACCTGTCTTGGCAACTCGCTTCCCCACCTGCCGGACGATTCCTCTCTCGCGGCCTGCCTTGCCGATTTTGCGGGGCTTCTCCGTGCTGGCGGCCTGCTGGTCATCCAGAACAGGAACTACGATCGCGTCCTGCGCGAGAGGCAGCGATTCCTGCCGCTCTCGTCCCGCAGCGACCAGTAGGGGGAGACACTCTTCCTGCGCATCAGCGATTTCCACGAGCCGGGGCCCGGCGCAGCGGGGCCTGGCCTTGCGGGAACCGTCCCCGCAGCGGAGCTGATCGACTTCACGATCATCACGCTGAAGAAGCGGGCAGGGACGTGGACCCAGGCGGTACAGACCACGCCGCTTCGAGCGCTCCGACGCGCGACCGTGGAGGGGGCCCTGCGGGCAGCGGGCTTCGCCTCAGTGCAGTGCTACGGAAGCTACGCCATGACTCCCTGCGACTCTCCCGATGCTGCCGACCTGGTGGCAGTGGCCAGGAAGTAGCCCTCAGCGTCTCCCCTACACCCACTCCTCCGAGAGCACCTTCCCGCCGTCGATGGAGACGATCATTGCCTTCAGGGGGATCTTCCGCTTGGCAGCCTGGAGGGCCTGCTGCGCAATGGCCAGGAGCCCCCGGCAGCAGGGCACCTGCATCATGAGCACGGTGAGCGTGTTGATCTGCGCGTGGTCGATCATCGCTGTGATCTTCTCCCGGTAAATATCCTTGCCGTCGTCCAGCTTTGGACATGCAATCGCGAGCACTTTGCCCTTCAGCAGGGAGGCATGAAAGTCGGAGGCGGCATACGCCACGCAGTCCGCCGAGAGCAGCACGTCCCTGCCCTTGAACTGCGGGGCCATGGGCGAGAGGAGGTGGAGCTGGATCGGCCAGTTCTCCAGCGTGGATGCGGCCTCCAGCGCCGGCGCGCAGTGCACGGGCGCAGCCTTTTGCCTAGCCTCGCGTCCCCACCCTTCGGGAACAGCGGTACCGGTCTCCGTGAGGTACCCGAGGGCTTGCGCGAGGAGCTTTTTCTCCCCGTGCCCGTCGAGGTGCCCGAGGTGTGCCCTGATGGTGTTGGCGCCCTGGCGGACGATGTTCGCCATGACCTTCCTTTCATCGTAGGGCTCCGCTTCCCTCTCCGTCAGCGTGATGGCCCCTTCGGGACAGTAGCCGACGCAGGCGCCCAGCCCGTCGCAGAAGAGGTCGCTGATCAGGCGGGCCTTTCCGTCGATGACCTGCAAG
>JBEKVA010000210.1:0-7403 GCA_049514475.1 Spirochaetia bacterium | reverse complement strand
AATCCGCTGGCACGAACCAGCCTTTCAGAGCGCCGCTTCCAGTCGAGGACCTCGGTGGCGCGGTTGTATGAGCTGCTGCGATTGGTGACTCCGATGGATGTCATCAGCGCGATGCGCGCTGTCCGCGAACCCAGCGCGGCAAGGACGTTGCGCACGCCGCCGTAATCGATGCTCTCAGCCCCGGCCTTTCCGGCGCCGTCGGAGCCGAGGGTGAACACGATGGCGTCGATACCCTCCACCGCGCCGCGGAGCGTATCGGGGAGGGTGACGTCACCGAGCGCCGCCTGCGCTGCAGGGGGAAGCGTGCGTGCCTTTTCGGGAGTGCGCACAAGGGCACGCACGGCATAGCCCTGCCGCAGCGCCTCATCGACGACGAGGCGTCCAATACTTCCGGTCGCACCAACGACGAGTACAGTCATCTCCTGTTACCTCTCACCGCCGGCCAGTCCGTTCATACGCAGCCAGTCGGATACATCTTTTTTCGCGCTCTTTACCGCGTCACCTCGTATGGCAATGCCCTTCAAGATTTTTGACTGGGGGCACAGCGCCGTGATGGCTGAAATTGTCCGCCCCTGGCCGCTGCCGAGGTGCGTGCAGAACGGGATTATTGTTTTTCCGGCGAAGTCATATTCTGACAGGAAAGAGCTGACAGGCGGCGGCAGGGTTCCCCACCAGACGGGAGATCCTACGAGTATCGTGTCGTAGGAACCGAAATCTTTCACCTTGCTTTTGAGGGCCGGCTTATAGCCAGCTTCCTGCTCTTCCGTTGCCTTCTTCTTGACCGCCTCGTAATCCGCCGGATATGGCACGACAGGCTGTATTTCGAACATATCTCCGCCAATGAGGCTGTGAATCTGGGACGCAATTTCCCGTGTATTGCCGGTGCGAGAGTAATACGCGACGAGTATCTTCGGCTTTGCCGCAAGCAATTCCGTGTGCGCGATCAGCAGGATAGTTGAGAATGTCAGTATTAACAATGCAAGTTTTCTTTTCATTGCTGTCCCTTCCTACTTCAACTTATTGTAATCCTCGTCCGATACCGGCTCCAGCCACGTTGCCGGGCCTTTCTCGGGATGAACCTCGATGGCAAGATGGATAAACCAACTATCCCTGGCAGCACCATGCCAATGTTTGACATCTGCAGGAATAGTGACCACTTCCCCCGGATGAAGCTCCCGCGCCGGCTTTCCCCATTCCTGAAAATATCCTCTGCCGCCTGTCACGAGCAGTATCTGACCACCGGGGTGCTTATGCCAGTTGTTGCGGCACCCTGGCTCAAAGGTCACATTTCCGATTGGACACGCCGTACCTGAAGGCGTCAGCATGTTGAGCCATACCGTGCCATTGAAGTTTTCGCTCTTGAGTTTCTCCCCGATCGAAAAAATCACGCTCTTGCTGAGATCGTTTGCGCTCATCTTTGACTCCTCCTATAGCCCCGTCATTTTCAGCGCACTTTCAGGAAGCCGGGCTCCCTGAAAGGTGATCTTCGAGGCCGCCCTTTCGATCTCCTGCAGGTCGGCGGCAGTGAGCTCGACTGCATCCGCTCCAAGGTTTTCTTGAAGACGATGCGGCTTCGTGGTACCGGGAATGGGCACGATCCATGGCCTCTGGGCCAGCAGCCAGGCCAGGGCGATCTGGGCGGGAGCAGCGCCCTTGCGTGTCGCCACGTCACGAACCAGATCGACCAGGGCCATGTTTGCCTTCAGCGCTTCCGGGGTAAAGCGGGGAACCTTTGTGCGGAAGTCCGAGCTGTCGAACCTGGTATTCTGGTCTATCTTGCCGGTGAGGAAGCCCGCACCCAGCGGGGTGAAGCACACAAAGCCGATGCCAAGCTCCTGCAAGGTCGGCAGGACCTCGGTTTCAGGGCCCCGCCACCACATCGAATACTCGCTCTGGACCGCCGTGACGGGCTGAACGGCGTGAGCGCGGCGAATCGTCTGCGCGGCAGCTTCCGAAAGCCCGAAGTGCCTGACCTTGCCTTCCTCGATCAGGTCCTTGACCGCGCCGGCAACATCCTCGATCGGCACTGCCGGGTCGACACGATGCTGGTAGAACAGGTCGATCGCATCGACACCCAGGCGCTTCAGGGAGGCCTCTGCGACTGCCTTCACGTGCTCAGGGCGGCTGTTCACGCCGGCTCGACGCTCACCCGTCTTTTGATCGATGTCGAAGCCGAACTTGGTCGCAATCACCACCTGGCCTCTGAAGGGTGCAAGTGCTTCGCCGACCAGGACCTCGTTGGCAAACGGGCCGTATGCCTCGGCGGTGTCGAAAAAGCTCACGCCCCGGTCCACCGCTCCCCGGATAAGGGCGATCATTTCCCGCCTGTCTGCGGCAGGCCCGTAGCCAGAGGTCATGCCCATGCAGCCGAGCCCGATCGCCGAGACTTCCAGACCACTTTTCCCAAGCGCGCGTCGTTTCATAGTTATGAACATAATGCCGGTGGAGGCGGCGGGTTTGCCTAAACCTGCGAATCATTCACCCGATTCTCCCAATGGGTCTTTCCGGGGGAATTGGGATAATTATTTGCAGAATCAGGCAAGCCCGCCTCCGCTCCCAATGCTATCTTCTCACCATGCGAGCAACACTCATGTACAGCGCGGGAGACGTACGAATTGAGAACGTCCCCGACGCAGCAATTGTCAATCAGACCGATGCGGTCGTGCGCGTCACGCGCGCGTGCATCTGTGGCAGCGATCTCTGGCCGTACCGCACGCAGGAGCCCAGCGGGAAAGGCCGCCGGATGGGACACGAGGCGATCGGCGTCGTCGAAGCCATCGGTGCCGATGTCAGAACGCTGAAGGTGGGGAATCTTGTCGTCATGCCGTTTGCCTACTCCGACGGCACCTGCGTCTATTGCCAGCACGGGCTGCATACTTCGTGCATCCACGGCGGCTTTTTCGGCGGCGAGGTCGCGGGCGCGCAAGCTGAAGCGGTGCGGGTCCCCCTGGCAGATGGGACGCTCTTCGCCTTGCCTGTTGGTGAAGACAACGCTTTGATGCCGTCCCTTCTCACGCTCTCCGATGTAATGGGGACGGGCCACCACGCCGCCGTCGCGGCCCAGGTCAGGCCCGGAAATGTCGCCGCGGTGGTCGGGGACGGCGCAGTCGGCTTGTGCGGCGTGATTGCCGCCCGGCGTCTCGGCGCGGAGCGGATCATCATTGTCGGGCGGCACCCTGACCGGATTGCCCTGGCGCGCGAGTTCGGCGCCACCGACGTCGTGAGCGAGCGCGGCGAGAAAGCTGTCGAGCGCGTCCGCGCGCTCACCGGCGGCCAGGGCGCCCATTCGGTGCTCGAGTGCGTCGGCCTTGCCTCGGCAATGGAAACGGCGATTGGCATCGCCCGGCCGGGCGGGACGGTGGGCCGCGTCGGCGTGCCGCAGGATGAGACCATGCCCGCCTCGCGGGGGGCGTTCTATAACAACGTCACGGTAAGCGGCGGCCCCGCGCCGGTGCGGGCCTACATCGAGGAGCTGCTGCCCGACATCCTCGAAGGCCGCATCCAGCCCGGCCGCGTCTTCGACCGCGTCCTCGGTCTCGACGAGGTGCCCGATGGCTACCGCGCAATGAACGACCGCAAAGCGATCAAAGTCATGGTGAAGCCATGAAGGGCTGGCGCGGCAAGGAGTGATGACATGAGTATCTCGGAAACGGCGAGCAGGAATCACGAGAAATTGCTTCCAGGTCACACATCGACGCTGAAGGTCACCGACCCGGAGCTCATCGAAGTATTTGACAATTTCGCCTTCGATGAAGTGCTTTCCTACGGGAATCTCGACGACAAGACTCGCCTGATGGTGATCCTGGCGGCGCTTATCGCCAGCCAGACGCTCAGCGAGTTCAAGGTCATGCTCGGCGGGGCCTTGAACATTGGCCTGACGCCCGTGGAGGCAAAGGAGATCGTGTACCAGGCAGTGCCGTACTGCGGAATCGCCAAGGTTTTCGACTTTCTGCATGCCACGAATGAAGTATTGGAGAGCAGGGGAGTGAAGCTTCCATTGGAAGGCCAGTCCACGGTCTCTGCTGAAACTCGGCATGAGAAAGGACTGGCGCGGCAAAGGGCAATCTTTGGAGATGTGATCGACAAGATGCACAATGAGACGCCGCAGGACCAGAAACACCTCCGGAGATACCTCACCGACAACTGTTTCGGCGATTACTACACCAGGAAGGGACTGGAGATCAGGACGCGCGAGCTGCTGACTTTTTCGATGATCCTTTCACTGGGCGGGTGCGAGTCGCAGCTGAAGGCGCATGTCCAGGGCAACGCCAAGGTCGGGAACGGCAGGGAAACCCTGCTGAGCGTCATCACGCAGCTGCTGCCCTATGTTGGCTATCCAAGAACACTCAATGCTGTCCAGTGCATAAACGAAGTCTTGCCGGCGAAGAAATGAGCGTCGGATCCCTGCGCGCCTTGATGGGAAGCTGATCGCGCTGCCACTGGCGCTCCTGGCCAGGACCCGCGTGGCGTCCGTGCCACAGATACTACCGAAGACGACGCTGGTCCCGCTGCAAGTGACAAGCGGAAGGACCTTGGTGTCACCGCTTGACTATCGCACGCACTACTGTTCATATTAGACATAGACAGTAGTATCACTATACCCAGTTGAGAGGGGGGGACTTTGCGGATCGTCATCACCAATACGTCCGGCAAACCGATCTACGAGCAGATCGAAGAGCAGATCAAGGAGGCGATCTTGTCGGGCGACCTGGCCGAGGGGGACTTGCTCCCTTCAATCCGGCAACTGGCCAGGGATCTGAAGATCAGCGTGATTACCACGACGAGGGCTTACTCGAACCTCGAACTGCAGGGCTTTGTAGCAGTGATGCAGGGTAAGGGATGTTTCGTGCTGCGAAAGGATAGCGAGCTCGTGCGCGAGCAGCTGCTGCGGAGGATCGAGGAGCACTTTTGCGCGGCGATCAACGCCGCCAGGATCGCGAAGCTGCCCCGCGGGGAGGTGAAGAGGATGCTTGACGTGTTACTGGAGGACGAGCGGTATGAATAACGCGGTGGAGATCGAAGGGCTGAGGAAGGCCTTCAGGAGTTTCACACTCAAAGACGTGACCTTTACGTTCCCGCAAGGCTACATCATGGGATTGGTGGGGAAGAACGGCGCCGGCAAGACCACGACGATCCGCCTGCTCCTGAACATGATTGCGCGGGATGCCGGCGCGGTCCGCGTGTTCGGCATCGACAACATCAAGGGCGAGCAGCGCATCAAGCAAGACATAGGCGTCGTGTTCGACGAGATCTTTTTCGTGGATAGTTGGCGCGTGTCGGACGTGGAACGCGCGGTGAAGGGTTTCTATTCCAGGTGGAGCGGCCAGGCGTACGGCGGGTACCTGAAAAGCTTCGGCCTGCCTGCTGACAAGCGGGTGACGGAACTGTCGCGCGGGATGAAGCTGAAGCTGATGCTGGCCGTTGCGATGTCCCACGAGGCGAGGCTTTTGATTCTGGACGAGCCTACGAGCGGCCTGGACCCGGTGGCCAGGGACGAGCTGCTCGGCATCCTGAGCGCGTACATTTCCGATGGCGAGAAGTCGGTCCTTTTCTCCACCCACATCACATCGGACCTCGAAAAGATCGCCGATTTCATCACGCTGATCCACAACGGGACGGTCTTCTACACGGGGACCAAGGACGACCTGCTGGAAGGCTACCGCATCGTCAAGGGGGGCCCCGGAGACCTGACGGACCGGCTGCGGGAGAGCATGGTCGGGCTGGAACGCAACAGCGCGGGGTTTTCGGGCCTGGTCGCGGCTTCGAAACTGAAGAATCCGCCGGTCGGCATCGTCGCGGAGGCGCCCTCCATCGACGATATCCTGGTCCGGATCAGCGCGGGGGCCCCGAAACCGTGAGTAACGTGATCACATCGATGAGGCTGGATTTTCACATCCAGAAGGCGGGCTACAAATCGTTCTTAGCACTGGGCTACGCGCTGGCAATCCTGCTGGGCGTCGTGACCAGGACACCGTATATCTCGGTGTTGATCGCGATGGTCATCTCGGCCGCGTTCAGCAGCTTTGTGTTTCTGGTCAGCGAAAGGAACCACCTGGGCAGGCTGTACGGCATCCTGCCGCTGAGGAAATCCGAGCTTGTGCTGGGAAGGTACCTGTTTACGCTGCTGTTCGGCGTCGCGAATGCGATCGCCGCGTCGCTGCTGACGTATGTCATTTCGCTCGTCACCGGCCATACCGTGGCCTTTCTCGATCTCTCGGCCTACGTGTGCGCTTCGTTCCTGTATTTCTGCCTGTTCACGGCGATCGTTTTCCCCGTGTATTTCCGATTCGGGTTCGCGAAGAACTACCTCCTGACAAACGTGCCGCTGTATGTCCTGTACGCCGCAGGGTACGGCTTCGTCAGGAAAGGGAATCTCAAGGACCTGTATGGAGTGATGCGGTACTTCACAAAGAACCCGGGAATGATCTGGCTCGGCGGAGTCGGGGGCGGGCTGGCACTCCTGGCGGTGTCCTATGGCATATGCCGGCTGACCTATCGAAGGTACGAGGCGTGAGTATGCCCCCGCACATGACGAGCGTCACCGACGAGAACCGCCTGAATCAAGGAGATTTCGTATGGGAGGTGAACCTTTATGAGTCCTGAGTATTCCAGCTCGACACGCGGGCAATTCGGCCGCGTACTCAGGTTAGCAGTGGACATAATACTGGGAATCATAGCCGGCGGCGTTCTGGCGCTTATTGCGACGAACCTTCTCCTGTATGCCGCGGGCAAGTCTGCATATGCGACCGAGAACGGCTGGAGCACCACGATGCAGGCTGGAAAACCTGGTAATTCTGTCCTCCTCAAGGCTGTCATGGCTATTGAGCTTCCTGCCGCCAACGTGGCGGAGGAATCGGTGTACTGGATAACGGCGAAAGACAGCACGGGGCACAAGCTCAACGGCCGGCACGACTATGTGCTCCACTTCCCGGCCGGAGGGCTGCCGCCGAACGACGCTTTCTGGTCGCTGACAATGACTGATGCCAAAAAAGTCCTGGTGGCCAATTCCATTGACCGCTACAGCGTCGGCGACCGTTCAGGGCTCGTAAAGAATGCCGACGGTTCCATTGACATCCCCATCCAGAATACGGCTCCGGCCGGCCAGCAGGCCAACTGGCTGCCCGCGCCGACCGGCAGCTTCATCCTATGGTTTCGCGCATATCAGCCCAACAAGACTGTGTTGGACGGCAAATACCAGGTGCCGCCCGTCGTGGAGGTGAGATGAAATGAAGACAGAGAAGACTACCAGCGGCAGCAGAAGGCACCTCCACCTGGTTGTGTTTGTTCTATCCGCGGCCGTCGTGCTTGTTTTGGGCACCAGTGTCTATATCTATTCCATTCCGCCATTGATATACAGCGGCTTTGAGAAAGGAATAGTCCAGGACGGACTTGGCAGCGGATCC
>JBEKVA010000209.1:0-7426 GCA_049514475.1 Spirochaetia bacterium | reverse complement strand
GCGAAGCTCCTGGCCGGCGCGGGCGCCGACCTCATCATCCTGGAGACGTTCGTCGACGTGCGGGAGCTGGCAGCCGCGGTGCGGGCGGTGCGGAGCGCATGCTCCCTGCCGCTGGTCGCCTCCATGACCATCAACAGCGAGGGCACCTCGCTCTTCGGCACGGAGCCGGAGATGTTCACGGCGGAGCTGGACGGCCTGGCCCCCGACGTGATCGGCCTCAACTGCTCCGAGGGACCGAAGGTGATGCTGGATGCCGTGGAGAAGATGGTGAAGGTCACGCACCGGCCCCTGTGCATCCAGCCGAATGCCGGGGTGCCGGCGAACGTGGATGGCCGCAACATCTACCAGGCCACCCCCCGCTACATGGCGAAGTACGCCAAGCGCATGATCCAGTCGGGCGCGCGGATCGTGGGCGGCTGCTGCGGAACGACCCCTGCCCACATCAGGGAGATGCGCAACGAGATACGGGCCCTTTCCCCCGGGCGGCCGCGGGAGCCGGTGCGCATCGTTGTTGAGGAAAAGACTATAGAGCCGGTCGCGCTGGAAAAGAAAAGCGCGTGGGCGGCGCGGCTTGCCAGGAGGGAGTTCGTGCGCTGCGTCGAGCTGGTGCCCCCCCGCGGCATCGATGTGCAGAAGCTGGTCGAAAGTGCCCTCGTGCTGAAGGAAAAGGGTATCGATGCGGTCAACGTGCCCGACAGCCCCCGGGCGCAGGCGAAGATGAACGCCGTGTCCGCTGCCGCGGTATTGCAGCTGAGGGCCGGCATAGAGACAATCCCGCACGTCACTTGCAAGGACAAGAACCTGCTCGCCCTGCAGGCGGAAGTGCTCGGTGCCCACGCACTGGGCATCCGCAACATCCTGCTGGTCACCGGCGACCCTCCCAACATGGGCACCTACCCCGATGCAACCGCCGTCTTCGACATAGATGCCATCGGCCTGTGCACCATGGTGAGCATGCTCAACCGGGGGCGCGACCTCGGTCGGAACCCGGTCGGCGCGCCCACCGAGTTCTGCTACGGGGTGGCGCTGAATCCCAGCGCCGTGAACATGGAGCGGGAGCTGGAGCGCTACCGGGCAAAGCTGGACGCAGGGGCGGAGTTCGCCATCACGCAGCCCATCTTCGACGCACGGCCGCTGCTGGAGTTCCTCGATCACTCGCGCGCTCTGCGCAGCATCCCCATCGTGGCGGGCATCTGGCCGCTGGTCAGCCTGCGCAACGCCGAGTTCATGAAGAACGAGGTACCCGGCGTGTTCGTTCCCGATGCCGTCATCGAGCGCATGGGCGCCTGCGACACGCGGGAGTCAGCCATCGAGGAGGGGACCGCCATAGCGCGGGAGCTCCTGGCGAGCCTCAAGGATGCCGTGGGCGGAGTGCAGGTTGCGGCGCCCATGGGCAGGGTGCAGAATGCCCTGCACGTCATGGGCCTGTAGGAGCGGAGGGGAGGGTCTGGTGAGCGAGTCCGAGCCGCGCCCCCTGGCAGAGCAGAGCTGCGTACCCTGCCGCGCCGGCGCCCCGGCGCTGGGCGCCGAAAAGCGCGAAGAGCTGCAGCGCCAGATCTCACCAGAGTGGCGGATCCTGGACGGCCATCACCTGGAACGGGAGTTTCACTTCAAGAATTTCAGGAAGGCCCTCGCATTCGCGAATGCCATAGGGGGGATCGCCGAGCAGCAGGGCCACCATCCCGAGCTTCTCGTCGGGTGGGGCCGCGTGAAGGTCAGCCTTTTCACGCACGTGATTGACGGCCTGCACGAGAATGACTTCATCCTCGCGGCGCGCATCGACGCGCTGCCAACGGCCGGGCAAGGAGACGGGGCCCGGCCTTCGGTCTAGAAGAACATCCTCACCGCGGAGACCAGCGTCAGTACCTGGATCGCGATCATGAATGCCTTCTCGGGAATCCGTTTTGCCAGGAACAACCCGCCGATGGCGCCAGCGACGACCCCCCCGGCAAGCACGGCATTGAGAATGAGAGATTCCGCGTTGATCAGCCCAAGACTCAGGCTGAAGGGGACCTTCGACCAGTTCAGGATGAAAAAGAACCACGCGCTGGTGCCGATGAACTCCTTCTTCGGCAGGCGCATGGACAGGAGATAGATCATCGTCACCGGGCCGGCGGCATTGGCTATCATGGTGGTCGCACCGGCCAGGAAGCCCGCAATGGCGGCAAACCACCACGAGGTGGGGATGGGGGCGTCCTTGCCCAGAACGTACTCGCGATAGACGCTTACCCCGAGCATGACGAGCACGATGGCTCCCAAGATGTAGCGCATCTGCTGATCGTTAATGCGGCCCATGGCGAAGTATCCCGCCACGATCCCGACGAACGCCCACGGCAGCAGCCGCACCAGGTGCTTCCACGACCCGTGGCGGCGCCAGAAGATGACGGCAAAGGTGTCCGCCAGAATGAGCAGGGGCAGGAGCGCCCCGGTGGAAATACGGGCGGGCAGGATTTCCGCGAAAAGGGGTGCCAGGAGGATTCCCAGGGCGGGAATGCCCGTCTTGGCGACACCGACGCACAGGGATGTAACCGCGGCAAGGATCCACTTGCCCGTCGTGAGGGCGAATATACCGTGCATGATCGCCAGAGTGTCGCGGAGAGACCGGGTGAATGTCAATCGGAGGCCGGCTGCCATGCAGGGCTCGATGGCGGCCAGCCTCCGCTCAGTCGCCGTTCATCAGCTCGACGACTGTCTTCGGAGTCCCGGGCAGGCCGCGCACCCCCTCGTACCTGAGGAACCTCCCGTCATAGGGGCGGAACCAGTAGAGGGTGCTCCAGAAGGGGGCAAGGATCCCCGCAGGGCGGACGCGCACGCGCAGGGCAGGGACCGACTGCCCGTTGTCCATGATGTTTTCCGGGCTCTCCCCGATTGCCTGCATCTCGTACGCCTGCGCCTCGAAGGGGTTGATCACCCAGAACAACAGCGGCTGCGTGGAGCCGGAGCGCGCGTAGTCTGCAAGCGACCATTCCATCGACTCGTACCAGGGGTTGGCATTGATGGCAATCCGCTTGGAGAGCGAGGAGCCCTTGAACGTGCCCTGGAACACCAGCTCATCCCCCTCGCGGTGCGTCGTGTAAGCGGTGCCGCGCGTGGGACTGGCGAAGCGGTAGCTCACCGTCGCATTCGATCCATCGAGCTGGACGCGGTGCACGTCACCGTCGCTCAGCATGGAATTGATCAGGGAGCCATCGGGAAGGAGTTCCTTCCAGATATGGATGAGAATCTCTACGCTGCCCGTCATGTCGCGGTATTCCAGATGGGGCTCGGCGAGAACCGACGTCGCGCACCCCAGGAGGATGCCGACGACGAGCAGGAAAGTGCGGGGATCAGTCACACTTTTAATGGTACGACGGGTCCCCCTTCGGAACAAGCAATTTCCGGCGTGAAGCATGCATCGTCATGCACAATGCATGCCAACCCTGTCCTTGCGCTCGGCAGATTTTGTGATTTTGCAGTCTATGAGTATCTTCAGTGCATGGCAAGTTTCTTGAGACCGAAAAACAGTGAGCAGTCGGCAAGTGTACCGAAGGAGCTCCCGATCCTCCCGTTGAGGGAGACAGTGGCATTTCCCTTTTCAGTGTTCCCCTTGGCGGTGGGTATACCGCGCTCGATCAAGCTCGTCGAAGAGGCGATGCAGGGGGACAACCTGGTTGGCCTCCTCCTGTCGCGGGACAAGACGATAGAGGAGCCGGCGCCCGGGCAGATCCACGAGACGGGGACAATGGCCAGGATCCTGCGTGTGGTGCGAGGGGAGGACGGTGCCATGCAGGTCGTCGTGCAGGGCTTGGAGCGCTTCCGCGTCCAGCACTGGATCTCCCCCGACCAGTACGGCGTACCCGCCGAACGAGTACTCTCGTACCTGAAGGCCCGGGTGGCCCACGCCCCCGAGATCGTGGAGACAGGCCTTGAAATCGAGGCCCTCATGGCGAGCCTGAAGGAGCTGGGACGGGAGGTCGTCGAGCTTTCCCCGAACATTCCCAACGACGCGGCGCGGTTTCTCGCCACGGTGACGGACCCCCGCTACCTGGCCTACCTCGTGGCCGCCAACGGGCAGCTCGAGGCAGAGGATGCCCAGAAGCTCCTGGAAATCGATTCAGTGACGGAGAAGCTGCGGGCCCTCGTGGTGCACCTCAGGCATCAGAAGGAGGTCCTCAGCCTCGGCCAGAAGATCCGCTCCGAAGCCAAGGAAGGCATGGAGAAGGACCAGCGCGAATACATCCTGCGCCAACAGATGAAGGCCATCCAGAAGGAGCTGGGGGAGATGGACGAAACGCAGTCCATCGCCTCCGAATACTCGGAGAAGCTCGCCAAGGCCAATCTTCCCGAGGAAGCGCGCAAGGAGGCCGAGCGCGAGCTGAAGCGCCTCTCCGGCATGTCGGCCCAGTCACCCGAGCACTCCATGATCAAGACGTACCTCGACTGGATGGTGGAGCTGCCGTGGAACGTGCAGAGTGAAGACCAGCTGGACGTGCAGAATGCCCGCACGGTGCTCGACGAGGACCACTACGATCTGCAGGAGGTCAAGGACAGGATCATCGAGTTCCTCGCGGTGCGGAAGCTCTTCAAGGAGCGCGGCATCCAGCGCGACCGCGTGGAGGACGGAAAGACGGGCAAGGCACTGGGCGCCATCCTCTGCTTCGTCGGCCCCCCGGGCGTGGGAAAGACCTCGCTGGGGCAGAGCATCGCCCGGGCGCTGGGACGGAAGTTCACCCGCATGAGCCTGGGAGGCATGCGCGACGAGGCGGAGATCCGCGGGCATCGGCGCACCTACATCGGCTCCATGCCGGGCCGCGTGATGCAGGCCATCAAGCGGGCGGGAACGCGCAACCCCGTGTTCATGCTCGATGAGATCGACAAGGTGGGAAGCGACTGGCGGGGGGACCCCTCCAGCGCGCTGCTGGAAGTCCTGGATCCCGCCCAGAACGGGACCTTCCGCGACCACTACCTGAATGTCGACTTCGACCTGAGCGACGTGATGTTCGTCACCACCGCCAACCAGCTTGAGCCCATACCGGCGCCGCTGCGCGACAGGATGGAGATCATTCACCTCGACGGGTACACGGAGTACGAGAAGGTGAAGATCGCCCAGGAGCACCTGGTGAAGAGGCAGCTCACGGCGAACGGGCTTCGCGAGGGAGAGGTCCTCTTCAGCGAAGAGGCATTGCGGAAACTCGTGCAGGATTACACGCGCGAGGCGGGTGTGCGGAACCTCGAGCGGCAGATCGGCGCCATCTGCAGGAAGAGCGTGGCGAAGATCGCCGCCGGGGAAGCGGCAAGCGTCGAGATCACGCCTGACATCGTGCGGGAGATGCTTCGCAAGGAGAAGTTCGAGTCGGAGAGCTCGGAATCCATCGAGATCCCCGGCATCGCCACAGGGCTTGCCGTGACACCCGTGGGCGGGGACATCCTCTTCATCGAGGCCACGCGCATGAAGGGCAAAGGCGAGTTCACCCTCACGGGCCAGCTGGGAGACGTGATGCGCGAGAGCGCGCGCATTGCACACAGCTTCGTGCGCTCAAAGGCTGCCGAGCTCGGCATAGACCCGGATTCATTCGCGCAGACCGATGTGCACGTTCACGTGCCAGCCGGCGCCACGCCCAAGGACGGGCCCTCGGCAGGGGTCGCGATGACCATGGCTATTGCAAGCCTGTTCACCGGCAGACCGGTGCGCGGTGATGTGGGGATGACCGGCGAGGTGACCCTGAGGGGACGCGTCCTGCCCATCGGCGGGGTCAAGATGAAGGTGCTCGCGGCGCACCGCGCGGGGCTCACCACCGTGATACTCCCACGGCGCAATGAGCGGGACCTCGAGGACCTGCCGGCGGACGTCAGGAGCAAGATGACCTTCGTGCTCATCGACAGGATCGATGAAGCGCTGAAGGCAGGTCTGACCCCGCTGGGCAGACAGGAGCCGCCCCGCCAGATGATCGCGTAACGCCGGCGGATAGATCCAGCAAAGACTTTTGGCACGCTCGGGGCAAATGCCTGGGCGTGCAGACCTTTGCCTCACGCAAAGGCGACTGCGATGACAAGGCGATTCTCTTCATGTACCTGGCCCGTTCCGACGGTCTTGCCGCGGATCCGCCCTCGTTGCCGTCCTGAAGGCCGGAAACGTCGGCCACGCCCTGGTGAGAATCGACAGCATGTACTATGACCCGACGTTCGGCACCTGGGGAGCCTGGTCCGCCCTCGCTGATCCCGTCATGAATACCCTGAACTACGGCGAGGCAATGTACATAGCCACCCACGACCACGATGCGGAGCGAAGCATGACGCGGGGCATCCCGCTTGACAGCTCGTGGTATAATCCCGATCAAAACCAGTCCAGGAGTCATGATGTCGGAGCCGCAGCTTCCCCGGCAACCTTGAGAATCCATGCTCCCCAATGGCGTGCTTACAACGCATGGCCTTCAGACCTGGTCGATCGGCGGCGAGGTACTCCTGGTCGGTGAGCCGCCGTCGGATGTGAAGCTTGCCGCCTTTTTCACCTGCTGCCGCGATTTCTTTTATGCCTCCCAGCCGAACCCCTCCTGCCCGCCCGCTGTCATGGTGAGCGATGCCGCATCCCTTGGCCGCGAAGGCGGACCCTTTTGTCTTCATATCGACGTGTCCTCCGTCACCCCCTGCGCCGGGCAGTACATCTATCTCATTCTCTGGGATGACAGGAACAGCGACGGCCTCTACCAGCCGGGAGAGGAATGGCGGTACGTCATTCCCCTGTACGACGACCGTGTATTCCAGGAGGCGACCGACTGCGTGTATTACTACGATGACCAGTGCTGCGACCAGCGGGGCACCTCCGCGGGGTGGAACCAGAGCATTGGCCTGCATCGGTACAGCCCCGTCGTGACGCCGCTCCTGGAAGGGGCCCGCCTGTCGAACACTCCCGCCTGGGAGCGCGTTCACTGAGGCGCGGGTGAAATGGCCCTTGACCTCGATCCCCATGGTTCACTATAGTGGCGCGGGCGACGGGGCACCGTCTTCTGCGCCTCTCGCGGTAAGAGGCCGGCGCAGGTCATCGGGGGATTAGCTCAGTTGGTAGAGCGGCAGGTTCGCAATCTGTAGGTCGGGGGTTCGAATCCCCCATCCTCCATTACCCACCATGAATCTCACCCTTCTGGCGGACTTTTACGAGCTCTCGATGATGCAGGGCTACTTTCTGCACAACGAGAACCCGCCGGTCGTCTTCGACATGTTCTTCCGTAGACAGCCTTTCGGGGGGGGATTCTCGGTGTTCGCCGGCCTGGAGCCGGCACTCGAGCACGTCAGCTCCCTCTCATTCTCTGCGGACGACCTTGCCTATCTCGAGGGTCTGGGGTCATTCCGCCGGGAGTTCCTCGACTACCTGGAGGGCTTCAGGTTCCACGGCGATATCTGGGCGATGGAAGAGGGCACTCTCGCTTTCCCCGGCGAGCCGCTGGTGCGG
>JBEKVA010000208.1:0-7443 GCA_049514475.1 Spirochaetia bacterium | reverse complement strand
CCACGACACCTACTTCGTGGTGGGCCACTTCCACTACATCATCTTCGGCGGCATGGGTTTCGGCCTGTTCGCCGCGCTGCACTACTGGTTTCCAAAGATGTTCGGCAAGACCTATGACTACAAGTTCGCCACCATATCCTTCCTGGTCCTGTTCGTCGGGTTCAATCTCTTCTATATGACGATGCTCATCCTCGGCTGGGCGGGCATGCCCCGCCGCTACTACTCCTACCTCCCCCAGTTCACCGACCTGCAGCGCATTGCGACGGTGGGCTCGTGGATCATGGTGGGGGGCCTGGGGATGATGTTCGGAAACCTCATCTACGCATTCTTCAAGGGAAAAAAGGCGGAGCAGAACCCCTGGGGCGGGGCAACCCTGGAGTGGCAGCTGCCCTCACCGCCGCCCGAGGAGAGCTTCGAGGAGCTGCCGGTGATCACCCACGGCCCCTACGTCTTCAGCGACAGAGAGACAGGCAAAAAGGAATAGCATGGAAAACCGCGATCACAGCGTCGGCTCCCGCATCGGCATGTGGCTTTTCCTGCTCTCCGAGATCCTGCTTTTCGGGGGCCTGTTCCTCCTGTACGCGGTGTACCGCTCGAAGCACCCGGCGGATTTCCACGCGGCATCCCTGGAGCTGAGCAGGTTCGACGGAACGCTGAACACGGCCATTCTGCTCACCTCAAGCCTCACCGCGGTGCTGGCCATATTCTCGCTTCAATCGGAGAACCGTCCGAAAAGAACGATGCTGTTCCTCGCGGCGACGATCGCCTTCGGCGGCGCGTTCCTCGTGGTCAAGGCCTTCGAGTGGACCGCCAAGTTCGAGCACGGGCTGTATCCCGGCGCTGCCGTTCTCATGGCGAAACCACCGGGGGAGATCCTCTACTTCGGGCTGTACTTCACCATGACGGGACTGCACGCCCTGCACGTGATCATCGGGATGACGATCCTCTCCGTGATGCTCTCGTTCGTGCGCCGGGGAAAGGCGACGCAGGAGCGCTCAGCGGCGCTGGAAAATGCCGGGCTGTACTGGCACCTGGTCGACATCATCTGGATCTTCCTTTTTCCCCTCTTCTACCTCATCTCATAGGAGGCCGCGGAATGTCGCACCTGATGCGCTACCTGTACGTTTGGATGGCCCTCCTGGCACTCACCGCACTCACCGTGACCAGCGCCAGCCTCGACCTCGGCAAGATCTCCATCGTGGCCGTGCTTGCCATTGCCGCGGGCAAATCGACCCTCGTGCTCCTTTTCTTCATGCACCTGAGCACGGAGAAACGAATTCTTTTGAAGCTGCTCGTTCCCATCGCCATCTGCACCCTGGCGATATTCATCGGGCTCACCTACACGGACATCCTGTACCGGTAGGCAGGAGGAAGGACCAGTGACGACCACCACGGCAGTCGACAGCGCGTTCATCTATATCATCGCCTTCTGCATCCTGCTGTTTGCCGGCATCCTTTTTTTCACGGTGTTCCTGCCCATCCGTTACCGCCGCAGCAGGAACCCAAAGCCCGCCGACATCGGGGGCAACTGGCTTTTGGAGGCGGGCTTCATCGCCGCGTCCCTGGTCGTGGCCCTCTCCATGTTCTTCTACGGCCTGACCAGCTTCCACGTCCTGAAGACCGCCCCCGCGGGTGCCATGACGGTGACGGTGACCGCGCGGCAGTGGTCATGGGTGTTCCAGTACGACAACAACAAGAAGAGCACCGCCCTGGTTGTCCCGCAGGGAAAGGACGTGGCGCTGGTCCTGGTGGCCACCGACGTCATCCACGGGTTCTTCATCCCCGCCTACCGCATCAAGCAGGATGCGGTGCCGGGCATGAAGACGCGGGCCTGGTTCCATGCGGCCACCCTCGGCTCGGTCGACATCCTCTGCACACAGTACTGCGGGCTGCAGCATTCAAAGATGCTGAGCAAGGTCTACGTGATACCGCCGGCTGATTTCCAGAAATGGTACAACGGGGAGGATGTGGACATCCCCGGGCTTACCGAGTAGCCCGGCGGCGCTCAGCGGGCCCGCAGTCCCCGCGGGCCGGCGGTGTCCAGCGACTTCTTCTCGATATTGAGGAAAGAGAGAGCCGCCTCACGCGGATCGGCGTCCGCGTAGAGTGAGGCATACATGACGGCGGAGACGAGGATCTTGCGCACGTAACCCCGCGTCTCCGCGATCGGCACCGATTCCACGAACAGGTCCACGGGAAATCCCCGCGCCGAGCGCTCCCACTGCCGCAGCCGTTTCATGCCCGCGTTGTAGGACAGCAGCGCCTTTGTCGGGCTGTCCACGCTGGACAGCAGGTCCTGCAGGTGGCGCACGCCGATGGCGAGGTTCGTCGCGGGGTCGCGCAGGTCGGGGTCGTTCATCTGCAGACCCTTTGCCACCCCGGCGGCGGTGGAGGGCATGAGCTGGGAGAGCCCGACGGCGCCGGCGCTTGAGACGATGTCGGCGTCGAAATAGCTTTCCTCGCGCACCAACGCATACAGGATGTGATCGGGGATGCGCGCACGGGCGGCGAGAGGATCGATGAGATCCGAGAAGGCCTTCGGGTAATACAGCTCGAGCTCGCTCTCCGTGAGCCTGCGCCGCCTGCCGACCGCGCCCACCAGGTACATGGAGCTGCGCGTGTCGCCGGCCTGCGCGAAACGCCGGGCCGCCTCGATGAGCTGGTCATCGCTCAGCCCGTCGCGCATGGCCCAGAGGCGGGAATACGCCAGGGAGGAAAGCCCGTAGGGAAGAAACCCCATGACGACGGGGTCCAGGGCGATGCGCGCGGCGGGCTGCTGCCCGACGGGCTCCTGCACCGCCGCGGCGGCGGGGCTGGAGCGATCAGGCACCTGACCGAGGATGCTCGCCGAGAGGATGCCGTAGTACCCGCTCTCGTCCCGGCGCGCCGCGTCGAGGAACAGGTCGCGCGCGGTGGAGCGCGGCTCGCCGGGGAGGCGCGCAATCTCCCCCTCCTGCCACGCGCGCGCCAGCAGGTAGGAGAGCTGCGCGCGCACATCGTCGGGACCTGATTCCGCCAGCGCCGCCCAGAGGCCGGCAAGGGTGTCCCATTTTCTCGCGATGACAAGCTCGGCGATCCAGCTTTCCAGCCGGTCGGAGAAATACCCGGGGTCGTTCCAGGAGGCCGTCTCCTCGCCGATCTGCCGGGTGAGACCCGGGGGATTGGCCGACACGAGCACGTCGAGGATCAGCCACCGCACCCGGTCGCGCTGCACCGGGGTGGCCGCCTCCGCCTCCGCCGCGCGCAGGAGCGGGAGCGCGTGGGGCACGTCCTTCAGCCGCCGGTACAGTCTTCCCGCCTGCTCCAGCGCGTCCGTGCGCGCCTGGCCGCCCAGCCGCGCTGCGAGCCTCTCCAGGAATTTCGCCCCCGCGGCCTGCCGGCCCGCGTACCCGTAGGAGCTCCCCAGGTCGACGACAAGAGCGCCGTCGGAGAGCTGCGCGGGGTCCATGCCGCCCAGCACCGTCTCCATGAGGGGGATGCCCGTGGCCCAATCGCCCTGCACCAGCGCATTCTTCGCCGAGAGGAGGTCCTGATCCTGGGCGGAGAAGATCTGCAGAAACGCCGGCTCGGCGGCCAGGAACGTGTAGGCCCTGCCGTGCAGCGCGGAGACCCTCTCCGAGGTAAAGAGTCTCAGCATCAGCGCGTGCGCCTCGGGCAGCCCCAGGCGCAGGGAGGAGACGGCGCGGAAGAGCAGCACCTCGGGATCGGGGCTGGCAAGGCGCTCAGCCTCGGCGAGGGCGGCCGCGTCATCCTTTGACCAGTACAGCGCCTCCACGAGCGCCCGACGCGCGCGCTGCTGCAGGTCGACGGGGACATTGGCGCCCAGCAGGCGCCGCGAAATCTCGATTGCTTTTCCGTACTCCTTCTGCTCGTTCTCCGCCTGGGCGAGGAGCACCCCCGCCTCCTCCTTCCAGGGGCTGGGGCTCCTGTCCCAGGCCAGCTCCAGCATGCGCTGGGACTGCGTCGGCTTGCCCATCGCGGTGAAAACGAATGAAAGGTAGTAGGGAGCCTCGGGGGAAAGGGAGAGCGCATCGCGGGGGTCCTGCGCGGAAAAGTCCACGGAGGCAAGGGAGGTGTAGGTGCCCTTGGCTATCTGCCCCTTCAGCTCCTCGATGGGTACGCCCCACACCTGCCGCGGCCCGCAACTGGCGGTGAGGAGGGGAACGGCGAGCAGCGCGAGGAGAATTTCAATTCTCAGGAATCGTAATCCGTGTACCTGCAAAAATCAGATCCGGGTTCTTGATGGAATTGGCCTTGGCCAGCTTGGGGTAGAGCCAGGGGGTTCGGTAATAGGTTGCCGAAATGTCCCAGAGGGTATCGCCTTTCTTGATCCGGTAGGTGACATCCGCCGCGGGTGCCGCGGGCTTCGCGCTCGCGGGCTCGGGGGTCACCGCGGCAGCGGGGGGCTTTGGGGTCGCCGGGGTGGCGGGAGCCACGGCGGCCGTGCCTGAAACAGTGAGGGGCGGGATGCGGGGCCCCTGGATGCTGCGATAGACGAAATAGGCAACGGCTGCCACCAGCAGCACGCCGAGGATGACGAACAGGACCAGCAGGAAAATGTTGGGCCCCCTGCGGTGCACCCGTTCCTCGCGCCGATCGGCCTCACCCACCGGATAGGTTTCCCCGGTAAGGGGCGGCTCCTCGAAGCTGAGCGTCTCGGGCTTTTCTTCGCCAGGGATCTCCGCCTCGGGGAACTCGGCATCCGGAAACTCGGAGCCGGGCAGCTCCTCCTCCGTGGACAGGTCGGCGAGAGTGGTGCTGAAACTCTGGGATTCGCCGGTGCTGCTGTCGCTGGCCTGCGCGGAGAGCTGCCCTTCCTGGTCGAGACCGATCGTCAGCTCTATTTCCGGCTCACCCTGCGTGGCGGGGGGGATGTTCTCTATGACGAGGGTGCCGATATAGCGCGTCGGGGCCTTCGCGGGGGCCGACCCGCTGTACAGGTCGATCTGCACCTTGTCCTGGTTGTCCTTGGCGGTGGTCACCGTGAGTTTCTTCGTGCCCGTATAGCCGTGCTCGAGAATCGGGTAGTACGAGCCGTCTGCCACCTTGATTCCGATCGACGAATCACTCACCGCGAAGGCATTCTCCCTTGCAAAAAGCCTATCCCGCTCTCACCCGTTTGTCAACGACGGCGAGGCAGCGCTCCTCGTCCAAAAACGGCGTGTGAAGCGTCACCAGGGAAGCGCTGAGCTTCCCACCGGCGGATCGTCGAACACTCTCGATTTCCTCCCGGGCCCGCGCTTCTCTTCCTTTATATGCCATCATCGTGCCCCACGTGACTCCGCTTGCCCCCAAGTCCTCCACGATCCGGGGAAGAGGGGCCAGGGCCCGGAAGGTCACCACGTCGAAGCTCCCGGAGAGCTGGGAGAGATCGCGCTGCTCCACCGTCACCCGGCGCAGCCCCAGGAGGATGGCGCAGGTCTTCAGGAACGTTGCACGGCGGGACATCCGCTCAAGGAGCGTAAAGGAGAGATCGGGAAGTGCCGCGGCAAGGGGAATGCCGGGAAACCCGGCGCCGGATCCGACGTCCAGAACGGCGCCCCCAGCGGCTGCGTCCCGCACGGCGCTCCACGCCAGCGCGGCGTCTTGTACCTCTCGCCAAGCGCTGAGGCTGTCCAGCAGGTGTTTGACGACGAGCTCCTCGCGGTCAGCGTACTTTACAAGGCCGAAGCGCGGGTTCCATCTTTCCAGCTCCGCGATGAACAGCTCCAGCAGCCCCTGCACCCGCTCGGGCTCGGGGACCGCCAGCTCGATCAGTCCTTCCCTCAGCAGATCCCGGGGGGCCGGTGCGCTCATCAGCGTGCCCCCCGTTTCAGGTGCACCATCAGGAGAGCGATATCCGGCGGGCGGACGCCGGGGATACGCGACGCCTGGCCCACCGAGGCGGGCCGTATCCGCGCGAGCTTCTCGCGGGCCTCGGAGGAAACGCCCGAAAGACTGCTCCAATCGAAGCCGGCGGGAATGCGCCGCTCCTCCAGCCCGCGGAACCTCCCCACCTGCTCGTCCTGCCGGCGGATGTACCCCTCGTACTTGACCTCCGTCTCCGCAAGGGCAAGCCAGGCGGCGGGAAGCCCGGCCAGCCGCGGCTCCCGCAGGGCGAGCTCCGCGATGGCAAGCCGCGGGTCCTTCAGCGCCTGCTCGAAGCTGCGCCCGCGGTGCGGCTCCAGCGC
This sequence comes from Spirochaetia bacterium, assembly GCA_049514475.1. Taxonomy (GTDB): domain Bacteria; phylum Spirochaetota; class Spirochaetia; order SZUA-6; family Fen-1364; genus Fen-1364. Next base: position 1,273 of record JBEKVA010000208.1, on the reverse strand, counting down.
TGCCAGGGTGGCCGCATCCTCGGCGCTGACGCGCCGGCCGCGGAGAAGCTCGCGGATCTCCTCGAGGCTGCGGATCTTCGCCTGCAGCCGCTGCACGGCCGCATCGTCCTGCAGGCCGACCCGTGCCCCCAGCGGGAGAAGACGCATGTCGGCGGTGTCGTGGCGAAGGGAAAGCCTGTACTCGGCGCGGGAGGTGAACAGGCGGTAGGGCTCCTCGGTGCCCTGCGTGACCAGGTCATCCACCATGACACCGATGTAGGCCTCGGCCCGGGAAAGCACGATCGGCTCCTCGCGCTGGAGCAGCCGCGCCGCGTTGATGCCCGCCAGCAGGCCCTGGGCCGCCGCCTCCTCGTAACCGGAGGTGCCGTTGGTCTGCCCTGCGACGAACAGGCCTTCGACGCTCTTGGACATGAGACTGGGGAAAAGCTGCGTGGGCTGCAGGTAGTCGTACTCCACCGCGTAGCCGGGACGCACGATCTGCAGGTGCTCCAGCCCGGGGATGGTGCGCAGGAATGCCCCCTGCACATCCTCGGGAAGGGAGGAGGAGACCCCGTTGAGATAGACCTCGTCGGTGCCCAGGCCCTCGGGCTCCACGAAGACCTGGTGACGGGCGCGCTCGGGGAAGCGCACCACCTTGTCCTCGATCGAGGGGCAGTAGCGCGGGCCGCGGCCGACGATCTTTCCCCCGTACAGGGGAGAGCGGTGCATGTTCTCCCTGATGATCCTGTGGGTCTCAGCATTCGTGTAGGTGACCCAGCAGGGGACGGCGGGCCGCTGCACGGCATCCGCGGAGAAGGAAAAGGGCATCACCCTCCCGTCGGGCTGCTGCACCTCCATCCTCTCCCGGTCCAGGGATGCGCCCAGCCCGCGGGCGGGGGTCCCGGTCTTCATCCGACCCACGGTGAAGCCCCGGCGGCGCAGGTTCGTGCCCAGCCCGACGGCGGCCGGCTCGCCCAGCCTCCCGCCCGGCGCGCTCCATTCGCCGATGAAGAGCCGGCCCTCCATGAACGTGCCGGTGGTAAGGACCACCGCGCGCGCGGAGATGCGGTTGCCCCGCTCGGTGATCACGCCCTCCACGCGCCTTTCCGCGGCATCCAGCAGCAGGTCGGTCACGGTATCCTGGAAAAGTGCCAGGTGTGGTTGGGCTTCAAGGGTCTGCCGCGCGAGGGACGCGTAGGCCTGCTTGTCGGCCTGCGCGCGCGGGGCCTGCACGGCGGGGCCGCGGCTCTCGTTGAGCATGCGGAACTGGATCATCGTGGCATCGATGAGCCTG
>JBEKVA010000207.1:0-7446 GCA_049514475.1 Spirochaetia bacterium | reverse complement strand
GGTCCGAGGAAAGGAGGCTCAGGCTGATGGTCGAGCTGGAGCCGGGGGGTCCTCCGCCTGCGCTCAGGCTGAGGGTTGCGGAGGGGTCATCGCGGAAAAGGATTTCCCCCATGTCCTTTCGATACTTTCCCATCAGGTCATAAACGCCCTGCCTTTGGGCCAGGGGAACGAGGCGGACCGTCATCGTCGTGTTTTCAGGCCTGTTCACCCCGAGGGTGAACGTGCCGACGCTTCCCACGACGGTCTGCACGGTCTTCACGGCAGGCTGCTGCAGGAGATACTTCTCCAGGGTACCCGTCATGGCGTTGGTCGACGCCAGCGCCGCTCCATTGTGCATGCTGACGTTCACCGTGATGGATCCGTTGTCGCTCTGCGGGGCGAAGCTGAAGGTGATCTTCGGCACGATGAACACGACGATGGCAACGAGGGCGACCGCCGTGACGATGAGCACGACGACGCTGCGGTCGAGGAGGCGCACGAGGGATTTCGCATAGCCTTCCCGCACCCATTCGAGCCCTGCCTCGGTCCAGCCGTGAAGGGTCATGGTCAGGGCCTGGAGGAAGCTCACGAGAAGCCGCCAGAGATAGAGGAGAATGCCGAGCAGAAAGGGATAGAGAAGTATCAGCGGCAGAAAGATGAAATGTTTTGTCACGAGCAGCACGATGATTGCAGCGGCCGCGACGACGATTCCCAGGGCTTTTCTCCATGCCCTGAGACCCCAGCGCATCGATTCGCCCAGCGTCCCGAAGCTCTGGGCGAGATCGCTCCAATCGAGCTTCTTGTTGGTGTCGGGCGTATAGGCGAGGCGAACCGTGAGGAAGAGAACGGCTTCCAGGAGTGAGAAGCCCACGGCGGCCGCCAGCCCGAGGGCGAACTGCCTGAGGAACTGACCGACGATGCCGCCGATGAAGCTGACGGGAATGAGAACGGCGAGCAGGGAGAGCGTCGCGGCCACGACGGCGCTGAAGATCTCGCTCGCGCCCTTCAGAACGGCTTCCTTCTGGCTGAAGCCCATTGCCCTGTATCGTTCGACGTTCTCCGCAACGACGATCGAGTCGTCGACCACGATACCGATCGCGACGATCATGGCGAGCATCGAAACGAGGTTCAGGGTGAAACCGGCGAGGTTGTAGAGAACGGGCGCCGCCGAGAGGGCGATCGGCACGGCGAGAATCACCGAGAGTGCCGTGTTGAGCTTGCCCAGGAAGAGCAGGACGATCAGCGCGACCACGATGGCGGTGATGAGGATTTCACGGTAGGTCGAATTCAGGGATGCCTGGATCGGCGCCGTGGTGTCGTTGCTGTAGGAGATCTCGTAGCCCGCGGGGAGTTTCGTCTTTCCGAGAAGATTCTTGACGTTCTTGACCACGGCGACCGCATTCGATGAGGTGGTCTGCTGGATGGAGACCAGAACGACCGGCTTGCCATTCACCCGCGCGTAGTTCGTCGAGACGGGGAAGTCGCGCACCACGGCGATGTCGCTCACCCGGATGCCCCGCGTCGGATCCACAAAGGTGTTCGCGACTTTCACGGTATCCGCGGGGATATTCTCCGTCGCGAAGGTGAGGGCGTTGTTGTGGCTGTTGATCGTTCCGATGGGCTGATTGACCGCGGATCCGACAATGGCGCCGACGACCTGCTGCGGGGTGAGATTGAACGATTGGAGACGATCGGGATTCAAAAGGACCTGGAACTGGCGCGACGGACCCCCGTCCACCTGGACATTGGCGACACCGGGGACCCGCACGAGAAGCGGCGTCAGCTCATTGGTGACGTACGAGCTGACATCCTCGAGGCTCGTCCCCGAGCCGGACAGGCCGAACTGGAGGATCGGGAGGGCGGAGATGTTGAATGTCTGAACGATGGGCGCGTTGACCCCCTGGGGCAGCCTTCTCGCGGCCGCTGAAACGAGGGAGGCGACCTGGTTTGCATCGCTCGCCTGGTCAGTGGACAGGTCGAAGCTGAGGATGACCTGGCTCGCGCCCGTCGAGCTGGTCGAGTTGATGTCCGTGATGCCGCTCAGCGTGGAGACGGCGTTCTCGATCACCTGGGTGACCTGCTGGTCGATCACGCTGGGAGATGACCCCGGGTAGGCCGTCGTGACGACCACGAAGGGGAAGTTGATGGAGGGGAACTGGTCGACACCGAGGTTGAAAACCGAAATCAGGCCGAAGGCGAAAATCGCCACGAAGACGCCGATGGCAAACACGTAGCGCGTCACCGAGAATCGCACCGCGGGATTGATCCGGTCGAATATCTTTGCCTGCAGCTCGCGCGTCGTGTTCATTTGCTGCCTTCCGCCGTGGCCTGCGCCATCGGCTTCACGATCGAGCCGTCGAGGAGACCCGGCGGCGGGTTCAGAATGACAAGGCTGCCGGCATTCACCCCGCTCACCGCGGCGCTGTTGCCGCTTTCCGCCAGGATGGTGATCTGCCGGACAAGGGCCTTCCCCCCCTCGACGACGAAGACGAAGTTCTTGTCCTCGTTCGTCTGCAGGGCGCCCGTCGGGATGAGCGATCCGCGCGCAAGGCTCAGGGTGTAGCCCACCGTGCCGATCGCACCGAAGGAGAGCGGCATCGCCGTCGGAACCCCTGCCACCATGGGCACGACCCCGGCCAGGGGCACTTCGGAGGACTGGGTCACCTTCAGCGCATATGACTTTCCGTTCAATGAGAAATCGACGGGAGCGCCGAGGGGCAGTGCCGCGGCATCCGAGGGAGGGACGGCGAAATCGACTTCGCGCTCCCGGCTTGCAAGGATGAAAGCGGGCGCGTTCTGGCTGACCAGCTCGCCCGGCATGACGCTCACCGCCACGAGCCGTCCCGCGTAGGGAGCCTTGATGGTCGCATGCTGCAGATTCAATTGGGCCTGCTGCAGAGCGAAGTCCGCCTGATTCACGGCGAGCTTCAACTGCGCGATGTCCTGAACATCGGATTTCTGGTTCTGGTCGAGGGCGGTCTTCGCGGCTTCCAGGTTCGCCTGCGCCATGTCGAGGTCGCTCTTCGCGCGGTCGACGTCGGAGCTGGTCGCCCCCCCCAGGTCGAAGAGGGCCTTCTTCGAATCGTAGTTCCTCTGGGCGGCGGAGAGCGTCGACTGCGCGGAGCGCACCTGCAGATCCAGCCGCGGGTTCGCCTGCGTCGTCGTGTCCTGGCCTGTCGACAGGTTGATCCGGGCGCCATCTAGCGATGCCTGCGCCGTCTTCACGGAAAGCTTCAGCTGGCTGTCGTCGAGCTGGATGACCGTGGCATCCTTCTCCACCCAGTCACCCGCCTTGCGCACCACGCGCGCAACGACGCCGCTCACCTGCCCTACGACCTGGCTCTGCATGACCGGTTTCACCGTGCCCGACGTCTGGTGCTCCACGATCAGAGCTCCGGAGGTGACGGGCACCGTTTGCACGGAGATCTCCGCGATCCCGGGCCCGGCGGCCGGAGCGCCGGCCTTCTTCGGGGGGTCTTCCGCCTTCTGTCCCGGCGCGCAGCCGCTCGCCGTAAGCAGGAGGAAAAGCGCCGCCGCGGCAGCGAGAAAAGAAACGGTGACGGCGGCGCGTCTGCCGAATCGTCGCGTGTGCTTGCTCATGATGTCTTTCTCCTAGTATCCCATGGCATTGCGCAGCTGCAGGATCGCCAGCTGGGCGTCCCGTTGCGCGCGCACCAGGGCAGATCGGGCATTTGCCGCGTCGATGGAGGCGTCCAGCAGGTCCTGGTTCGTCGCCGTCCCGTACTGCGCCTCAGCCTTTTTCAGGGTGAACTTGATGTCGAACTTTTCCGCCGTAAGCCTCGCCACCTGCAGGCGCTGCAGATTGACCTGGACCAGCTCGTAGGCTTCCTCGACGTCGGTCGCGATGCTCGCGCGAAGCTGGTCTTCCTTGACTCCGTAGACGTCGTTCTGCATGCGATTGGCCGCGAGCTGATGCTCGCTGGAACCGGCGTCGAGGATGGGGAGCCCGATTTTCAGACCGAGGCTTCCCTGGCCCGCGGTGGTGAGAAGCTGCCAGTCGTGGTAGACGTTCAAGCCACCGGTCACGCTCACGGTGGGGGTCGTCTGACCCTTGATGACAGCGAGATCGATCGCTGAAGCCTGGCGGTTGAGCTCGATCTGTTGAATCTCCGTCCTCTGCTTCAACGCCACTGCGATCGCCTCCTCCACGCTTCCCGCGGGAACCTGCGGGTCGTCCTGTTCCGCGGCCAGGAACGTCCGTTCCCGCGGCCACCCGATGAGCTGCGCCAGCCTGATGCGGGCGATGCGCAGGTCGTTCTCCGCGCTCCGAGCGTCGATGTCGGCGCTCTGGGCATTGATCTGGGCCGTGCGCAGGTCGATGGCCGTTGCCTGCTTCAGCGCTTCCACGGCGCTGATCTGCGCGAGCAGCGAGGCCTGCTGCTCGCGGATCTCCCTTTTCACGGTGAGATTCCGCTGCGCTCCGAGCATGACGAAGTAGGCCTGCGTCACGGCGGAGACGACATTCTGCCTTCCCGATGCGGTGGAGAGTTCCGCGCCGCGAAGGGCGAGCATGCTCTTCTCCACCGCCGCCCTTCCCGTTCCGCCCGGGTAGCCGTTCCAGAGCGTCTGGCTCACGTTCAACCCGATGCTCCCCGTCGGACCGGGCGTCGTGGCGGATGAACCGGGGGAGAAGAGCGCGAGCAGGGGGAAGAACGCATCCGCCAGGGCGCTGGGAGGCTGATAGGGGATGACGGTGAGGCCGACATTGGTCATGGATGAAGCAAGCGACAGCCCCGCCTGCGGCGTCTGGCTGAATCCGGAGCCGAGCAGGTTGTCCCCCAGGAGCGTGGAGTCCCCGAATCCGTAGGCCGCGTTTTCTCCAAGGGACCCGGACAGTGAAAACGAGTTCTGTGCGACGCTCAGGCGATACTGCTCCCTGCCGATATCGAGGTTCTTCGCGAGGATGCGACTGTCGGCTCCCTGCCCGAGCGCGGCATCGGTTGCCTGGTTGAGGGTCAGAGTGGTCGGTTCCTCCTGGGCGAAAACCTGGCAGAGCGGGAGGAGCGTGAACAGGAGACAGACGATCGGCAGCGCGGATTTCATGCCGGTAGAGACGTTCGTGGGCATGCTTTTATTTCCTCTTCTGGGCATTCAACTGCTCCTTCAGGTACGTGGCGAGCTTCTTGAATACTCGAAGGAATGCGGCACGATCGTTTTTCGGGACACCTTCGAAAAACCGCAGCATAATCGCCTCGACCTTTTCCTGGATGGCGGACACCGTCGCTTCCCCGCGGTGCGTGAGGGCGAGCAGAACGACCCGACGATCCTTCTCGTCGAACTTTCGCTCCACCAGATCGAGGTGGATAAGCCTGTCAACGATGCCCGTTGCGGCGGCAGGGGTCAGGAACCTCACGGCGGCGAGGTCGGACATCTTGCACAACCGGTCCTGCTCTTTGAGCGCCTTCAGCGTCATACCCTGCGGGATCGTGATTCCCTCCGCGGCGAGCACGTTCTCGAAGACGTGAGGAAAAATCGTCTGGATCTCATTCTGGACCTCGAACATTTCCCGAAGCTCCGCGGCGTCCACGCTCATCAACCTTCTCCCCTCCGCACTGCGACTCGTACAGAAGCATTGGTGCATTGATATTTCACTAAAGAGAATATACACGTTGTTGATAATTTTGTCTATATACCGCATAGGGGTGGACCCTGGCGCGGGATGTATTCCCGGGCCTTTTTGTTTCCCGATGAAGCACCCCACATTCGCAAGATCACAGTAAACAGCTCAATACGCGTTCTTGTTGGATAGGGTCCGAGTTCGGCCAAAGGCTGGGCGTGGTGATGTTCGGCGGGATCCTGACCTCCGCCGTGCTGACGTTCTTCGTCGTGCCGGCCGCCTTCTACCTGTTCGAGCGAAAGCCCGCGGGGCGACGCATCACGGAAGAAATATACCCATCGCCGCGGAAATCAGTTAGAATTACCCTGCCGTGAAGAAAAAGAAGCCGACCATGACCACGCTCCGCCAGGCGCTTTCCTACACGCCGGCCGAGCTCGTTTTCGGCACCAGCGGGCTCCGCGGGCTGGTGAAAGACATCACGAACCTGGAAACCTATGTGAACACGCGCGGTTTCCTGGGATGGCTCCTGGAGACGGGACAGGTGGCACGTGGGAGCAGGGTGTTCGTGGCGGGAGACCTGAGGCCGAGCACGGAGCACCGGGTCCCCGAACAGGACTTCCGTGGGGAGATCCTGCAGGCTGTCTGCCGGGCAATCGAGGATGCCGACCTGTTGGCCGGCAACCTGGGAAAAATCCCGACCCCTGCCCTCGCCGCTTATGCGCTGGCGCGCACGTCGCCCTGCATCATGGTGACCGGCAGCCACATATCCTTTGACAGGAACGGGATCAAGTTCTACACCCCGCGGGGCGAGCTCATGAAAAGCGACGAGGTGCCGCTCCTGGCGCACGTCGCGCACGCCCGCGCGGAGGAGTACGCGCGGCCGTTCGACGCCAGCATCTTCGACGAGCAGGGCATGCTCCGTCCCGCGGCCGGGCACCCGCTGCCGGAAGAAATCACCGAGGCCGCCGAAGAATACCAGCGGCGCTTCACCGCGGCGTTTCCCCCGGCCGCGCTTTCAGGCCGCAGGATCCTGGTCTGGCAGCACTCCGCGGTGGGCCGCGACCTGCTGGTGAACACCCTGGCCGACATGGGCGCCGCGGTCACGGCCGCGGGAAGAAGCGACCAGTTCGTGCCGGTGGACACCGAGGCGGTCAACGCGGAAATGCTGCAGCGCATCCAGGCCCTGGTGGACGCCAACGGCGGCGCGGACATCGATGCCGTCGTCTCCACCGACGGCGACAGCGATCGCCCGCTCCTCCTTTCCGTGGAGGGCGGCAGGGTGCGCTTCTTCCCCGGTGACCTGCTGGGGCTGGTCACGGCACGCTACCTCGGGGCTCGGCACATCGCCGTGCCCGTCAGCGTGAATGATGCCGTCGAGGCCTTTGCCCGCGAGCACCAGGTGGAGCTGACGAGCACCCGCATCGGCTCCCCCTACGTGATCGAGGCCATGAAAGAGGTCGGCTGGGAAGGCAACGGAGGGTTTCTCACCGCCGTGCCGCTGGCGGTTCCTGGCGGCGCCACCCTTCCCCCGCTGCCCACCCGGGACGCAATGCTCCCCCTGCTCTCGGCTCTGTGCGCCTCGCTGGGGAAAGGAGAGCGCGTATCGGCGCTGCTGGAGGCTCTCCCGCGGCGCTTCGGGTCCACCGGGCTCCTGCGCGAGTTCCCGCTGGCACGGGGACGGGAGATCGTGCAGTGGCTCTCCCCGCGTGATCCCTCGATCCTCGCTGCCCGTTTCGATGCGACGGGCATCACCGTCTGCGGCCCCGACGGCGCCGAGCGCCTCCTGGGCGCCTCGGAGCCCCTGCGGGAAGAGCTGGCTGCCATCCACGGCCGGGTGGACAAGTACTTCACCCCGGAGTCGGGATTCGCCGAGCTCCTGCGCTGCACGT
>JBEKVA010000206.1:0-7470 GCA_049514475.1 Spirochaetia bacterium | reverse complement strand
GATTCCTCTTCTGGCGCACCGACTTTGTCGGCATCGCCATGATCGTGAGCGGTGCGTTCTTTCTCATGGTGAACTTCAGCCTGATCCCGGCGAGCGGCTTCGTGCTCCCCCGGGTGCTGGGGATCCTGTTCATCATGATCGGGCTGATCTTCCTTTTCTTCTCCGGGGGCGGGCGCTGGCTCACCTGGTTTGTCATCCCCGCGGGGGCGTTCCTGACAGTGGGCATCGTGACCCTGGTCTTCGGGTGGAACAGGTTCTTCAGCCTGGATTCCGCAAGCCTCTTCTCCCTGGGGTTCGGCCTGACATTCCTCGCCCTTTTCTCGTTCCGCCGCGGTCACTGGTGGGTGCTGATCCCTTCGGGGGTTTTCATCGGGATGGCGGTCTGGGTGGAAATGATCTACCGCTACCCCGTGATCGGCTGGCATCCGGTGGCTCCGATATTCTTCCTCGGCCTCGCATTTCTCATCATCTGGCTGTACTCCGTGCAGAAGCGGCGCATGCGGTGGAGCCTCCTCACCGGCGCCCTGGTGATCTCCGCCGCCTTCCTCTACCTGCTGGGCATCCTCCTGGCGCGGTGGAGCATCCTCTGGCCCGTGCTGCTCCTCCTGGCGGGGCTCCTCATCCCGCTCTGGGTCCTGCTCGTCGACCGCCGCCGCAAGGATGCGCGCTGATGTTTGCTGCCATCCCGCGCGCTCTTGGCGCGCTGCGCGCTCTTGGCGCGTTGCACGCCCTCAGCGCGCTGCACGCCTTCAGCGTGCGCCGCGTCCGCAGCGAACGGCGGGCGCGCTGGGAGTCGCTGTGCCTGCGCTGCGGCAAGTGCTGCTACGAGAAGGACGGCGGGGGACGAACCATCGTCACCAACTGGCGCCGGCCCTGCATTCACCTGGACACCGCCACCCACCTGTGCACGATCTACGAAAAGCGCTTCTCTCTCTGCCCCCAGTGCCGCAGGATGACCCTCCGGCATGCAATGTTCGTCCGCTGGCTGCCGGAGAGCTGCGGCTACGTTCGCCGCTACCGCGTCGGCGCGAAAAACACCGGTACGAAGAGCTTCGCCGGCCGAAGGGAGTAAGCCATGGCCTCATCGTCCCTGCATCTCAGCTTCCTGGGCGCCGCGAAGAGCGTGACCGGCTCGCGTTTCCTGCTGGAAACCGATCGCGCGCACATCATGGTCGACTGCGGTCTTTCCCAGGAGCGGGACATGCAGTCGAAGAACTGGGAACCATTCTCCCTGCCGCCTGACCGCATGGACGAAGTCCTGCTCACCCACGCCCACCTGGACCACTGCGGCCTCCTGCCGCGGCTGGTCCGCGAAGGCTTCCGCGGGAGGATTCTCGCGACCGGCCCTACGGCGGAGATCGCCCGCATCGTCATGCTGGACTCCGCCCGCCTGCAGGTGGAGGACGTGGAGCAGAAGAAGAGGCGCCACCAGGAGGAGAAACGCTCAAGCCCGCATCCCCTGGAGCCCCTGTACACGGAAAAGGACGCGGAGGCGGCAGCGGCGCTTTTCCATGTCGTGAAGTTCGGAGAGCCGGTAGCGCTTGCCGGCGGCCTTGAGGCGGAGTTTTTCGAGGCAGGTCACATCCTCGGTTCCGCCTCCATCAGGGTGCGCTCGGGGCGCGGCGGGGATTCCCGCACTGTGCTTTTCTCGGGGGACATCGGCAGGTGGGACCGGCCGATCATCAACGATCCCGACCCCTGCGACCAGGCTGACTACGTTCTGATGGAATCCACCTACGGCGACAGCCTCCACGGCAACGACGAGGAGATCGGCGCGGCGCTGCAAAGGATCATCACGCGCACCGTCACGGCGGGGGGCAACATCGTCATCCCCAGCTTTGCCATCGAGCGCTCGCAGGAAGTTCTCTACTATCTGAATACCCTGCTGCGGGCCAACAAGATACCGCACCTGCTTGTTTTCCTCGACAGCCCCATGGCCACCAGGGTGACGGACGTGTTTGGCCACTGGCCCGATTTCTTCGATCCTGACATGGCACGGCTCATCAGGGAGAAGCAGTCGCCCTTCGAGCTGCCCGGGCTTGTCATGTGCCGCAGCGCGGAGGAATCCAAGGCCATCAACAGGATCACCGGCAGCGCCATCATCGTGGCAGGGGCGGGGATGTGCACCGGCGGCCGCATCAAGTACCACCTGGTGCGCAATATCGCCCGGGGGGAGAGCACGATCCTTTTCGTGGGCTACCAGGCCGAGGGGACCCTCGGCCGCGAGATCGTCGACGGCGCCCGGCAGGTGCGCATTCTCGGGCATATGCTGCCCGTGAAGGCGAAGGTCGAGCGTATCCCGGGTTTCTCGGCGCACGCGGACAGGGACGAGCTTCTGCGCTGGGCATCGAAGCAGAAGAGCCGGCCGCGGCAGGCGTTCGTCATTCACGGCGAGCCCGCGGTTGCCGGGCATTTCAGCACGACGTTGAAAGAGAAACTCGGCTGGAATGCGATGGTGCCTTCACCTGGGCAGGCGGTGGACCTGGGTTGACGGCTGGGGGGGCCTGACGGCCCGCGGGCGGCCGCTGCGGGGCACGGCGGGGCACGGGGCCCCCGCGCCTAATATTTGAACGCGCTCTCCCCTATGAACTCGCGCAGGATCGACGTTGCCGGCACCCACCGGGGGTGCAGCGGTGTGAAGCTCTCCAGAAAGGAGAGCAGCGCCCGCGCGTCCTGGTATTGAGGAACGTCGGGCTTCACGGAGGCGAGGAGGGGGTCCGCGTACACCTTCAGCACGGCAAGCTCGTAGTCGAGCGCCGAGTTGAAGGCCGAGTCGGCCGTGTTCTGGAAGGGGAAGATGTTCCGGTCCTCGCCGCGGCGCACCGACGGCCACATGGTCAGCGTCTGCAGCGCCCCGTGGCCCCGGAACTGGCTGTCCCGCACGATGCGGCGGATGAGACGGTTCTCCGTGGTGGCAATCCTGTTGTGGTCGTCGAGGTTCAGCTGCGTCAGCGCCGATACGTAGATCTTGTGCTTGCGCTCCCGCGGCACCAGCGGCGTCAGGGCGTCATTCAGCCCGTGGATGCCCTCCAGGATGAGGATGGCCCTCTCGGGGAGCTTCATCTTCCTGCCGCTCCCCTTGCGGGCGCCCTGATGAAAGTCGAAGATCGGGATCTCCGCCTCCTGGTCCTTGAGAAGCTGCACGAGGTTTTCGTTCAGAAGCTCCACGTCGAGGGCGTCCAGCGCCTCGAAGTCGGGCTTGCCCTCATCGTCCAGGGGCGTCTGGGAGTGCGGCTTGTAGTAGTCGTCCAGAGAGATGGTGATGGGGTTGCGGCCCACCACGCGCAGCTGGATCATGAGCTTCTTCGAGAACGTGGTCTTTCCCGAGGAGGAGGGGCCCGCGATCAGGACCACCTTGACCTGGTCGCGCAGCGCGTTGATCCGATCCGCGATCTCCGCGATCTTCTTGTCCTGCAGCGCCTCCGCGACGTGGATGAAATCCTGGATGGCGCCTTCCCTGATCAGCTCGTCGAGCCTGCCCACCGACCCCACGCGCAGGATTTTTCCCCAGTTCTTGTACTCCCGGTAGATCGAGAAGAGCACGGGGTTTTCCACGAACGGGCCGAGCTGCTGCGGGCTTTCCGTGGGGGGATAGCGCAGGAGGAACCCCGGGGGGTAGCCGAGGATCCCGAAGACCGACAGGAAGCCGGTCGAGGGGACCAGGGGGCCGTGCGAGAGATCGAGGAAGCCGTCGCAGGAGTGCACGAGGATGGCAGGATCGTTCCTGTTCTTCAGCAGCAGCAGCGTGTCGGGCTGTTTGTGCTTCTGGAAATACTCGATGGCCTCCTGGTAGGAGAGGGAAAGGGTGCGGATGGGAAGGTCCCGCGTCACGATGTCCTTCATGGACGCCTCGATGCGCAGGAGCTCATCCTGGGGAATGTTCTCCATGCCGTCGAAGTGGTAGAAGTACCCCTGGCCCAGGGAGTGGCCGACGATCAGCCTCCTTTTCGGGAAGGCGCGGGTGGCCGCCATGGTGAGCAGGAAGCACAGGGAACGGCGGTAGATCGCGAGGCCGGCCCTGCTGCCCGCGTCAACGGGTGCCACCGTGCAGTTCACTGTCAGGCCGTGCTCGAGACTGACCACCTCGTTGTTCACCAGCGCGGCCACGACGGGCAGGGCGGCGCGGGGAAACGACGCTTCGGCGGCGACGGTGCTGACGGGCGTACCGGCCGGGTACTCGCGCGTCTGCGCGGCGCCGAATGAGACGCGGACGTTCATGCCTGTTCCTTGACTTCCTTCGCCTCGTCCCCGGTCAGCACAGCGGTGATGCTCAAGCCCTGTCCCTCGGCCACCTGGATCATCGGCGGGTCGACGAGCTTCTTCTTCTCGGGATCGAAGACCACCTTGACCACCGGGCAGCGCGGCTTCCCGGAATCTGTTTTCATGACCAGGCCGCGGCTGTTGTTGGACAGCAGCACCGCGGTTCCCACCGGGTAGACCGACAGGGTGTAGACCAGGGCCTTCAGGATCTTCTCGTCGTACTGTTTCCTGTTCTTCTGCGCGAGGTCGAGGATGGTGGCATGGCCGTCGAGAGTGCCGGGACGGAATGGCCGCCGCGAGACCATCGCGTCGTACGAGCAGACCACCGCGATGATGAGCGCGTAATCGGTGATCTTCGGCTGGCTCAGGCTCCGCGGGTAGCCGGAGCCGTCGATCCTCTCGTGGTGCTCCAGGGCGGCCAGGGCCACGTTCTCGGGCGCCGAGAAGCCCTTGAGGATCCGGTAGCCCAGCAGCGTGTGTGTTACCATGGCCTTGCGTTCATCGGGGCTCAGCCCCTTGGGGGACTTGCGCAGCTCCAACGGCAGCTTGAACATGCCGATCTCGTGCAGGAGGCAGGCGTTGCCCAGCTCGATGAGGCGGTGCGGAGGGGCCTTCATATAGTCCCCTATGGCCAGCGCAAGGATCGTCGAATTGACGGCGTGGCTGATGAGGTAGCGGTCCCCCTCCGCGGTGGTGTCGAGGAACCGCAGGAGGAAATCACGGTTCTCGTGGACCATCTGGATGGCTTTTTTCACCCACTCGGTGACGTCGGCGAGATTCAGCGTGCCCTCGGCGGCGTACTTGGAGAACAGGGTGGAGGCGAAGGTGGTGAACTCGCCGTAGAACGTGCGCGAGGCGATGACCTGCGCGTTTTCCCGGATGTCCTCGTCGATCGTCTGGGGGGTCATGCCGCCCGAGGCCGATGCCGAGAGGTAGCCGGGGACGTCCTTGGTCTTCCCCTCGGTGAAGACCTGATGGTATTTCCATTTCTGCAGGCGTTTTACCAGCTCCGGGGTGACCGGGGAATCGGGGGTGAGAAGTATGTAGCTCTTGTCGAGGTACACCGGCTGATCGAAGTAGATGCTGGGTACCAGGGTCGACAGAGGGATGCTCTTCATTCGGAAGCCCCTTTGACGGGGGAGACGATTTCCCCTACTATACCCTCCCATTATAGGGGTTTTTGATGAAAATGAAAGCCATATTTATCCTGCTCAACGCCGTGCTGGCGGTCGCCTTCCTGGTGATCTTCCTCACGCCGCTTTTTCTCCTCGGAGGGGAGTGGTTCGGCGTCTTCTGGACGCGCAACTGGCCAATTGCCATCGTGTTCCTGGTGACACTCGGCTGCGTGGACTTGTATTTCCTGCTGAACTGGCGGCTGTTCAGGGACCTGGAAAAAGAGGAGTGGGCAGGGGTAGCCGGCTTTCTCGAGGAGCGCATATTCCGCAGGGGAAGGGTGTTTCCCGGGCGGGTGCGGCTGCTCCTGAATACCTACCTAGTGACCTCCAATACAGAGGGGATCCTCGCCCTGGAGGCCTACCTTGGAAAGAGGAAGCCCGGCCTCATCAACCGTTTCAGCCTCTCCTTCGGCATTCCCCACCTCCTGGCGAAGGACCCGAAAGACCCCGAGGCATTTTTCCGCGGTATGCTCGCCTCCCCCCGCGTGGCGGACCGCGAATGGGTGAAATGGAACCACGCCTTCAGCCTTCTGCAAATGAAGCGGCCCGAGGAGGCCAGGGCAGAGCTGGCCGACCTGGCGGCCGTGGTCAAGGATCCGGTCCTGCTTCTCCTGGTGCTGTACCTCCTGGACGTGCTGGCCAAGGACGATTCGTCGCTGGAGAAAAAGCTCGCGACCATGCGCGATGAGCTGCGCGGCAGCCATACAGAGGCGAGCATGCAGAAGGCCATTGAAAAATCCAGCGGGAACCTGCAGGTCGTCGTGCTCTCACGCCTGCTGCAGGATGCCGTCCAATGGCTGTTTGCCGCCTCCCCGGCGAAAAAGGCGGCCGGGGCCCTCTGACGCCGCGCCGCGGGGCCGTCCAGCTCAGCTCCGCCGGCTGACGAAGAAGGCCACGCGCCTGTCGTACGTCCGCTCTTCCTGCGCCGTGAAAAGGCATCCCGGCAGCTCGCCGCACCCGTGGTGATACGAGATGCATTCGCAGCAGAGGCCGTGCCGCTCGCACCCCGGGTAGGTGCATGTACATCGCTTCCTGTTGGCCGTCGCGTTTGAACAATCCATGCGCTCTTCTGTACCTCATTCACCGCCCGCGCGCAAGCTGGCGGTGAATGCCCGTGGTGAATGCCCGCCATTGACAGCGCCTGCCGGGCATGCCTATAGTGAGCGCGCCCGGTGAAGAACAAAAAGGCACTCGTATTCGTCGTTCTCGTTGTCGGGCTCGTTGCGGCGGTGATCGTCGCCATGGGGGCTGGTGCGGTCCGCGTGCCGCCCGTTTCCCTTCTCCGCCTTCTCCTGCGGGCAATCGGGTTCCACGCGGTCACCGCCCCCTCTGACCAGGACGTTACCATCCTGCTGTTCCTTCGTCTCCCCCGCATTGTCGTTGCCGTGCTCGCCGGCTCCTCCCTGGCGGTGTGCGGTGTGGTCATGCAGGGGCTTTTCCGCAACCCGATGGCAAGCCCGGAGATTCTTGGCATCTCCTCGGGGAGCAGCCTCGGCGCCGTGATTGCCATCACCACCGGGCTTTCCGCCGCGTCCCTCCTGGTGCTGCCGGCATTCACGATGATCGGCGCGCTGCTCGCCGCGGCGGTCATCTACCTGATCTCTACCTCGCGCGGCACAACCTCACTGCTCTTTATCGTCATTGCCGGAATGGCCATCTCCTCGCTGTTCAATGGGCTGACCTCGGCCTTTCTCATGCTGTCCCGGGAATACGAGGTGAGCCAGTTCGTGTTCTGGACCATGGGCGGCCTGGACGGGAGGACCTGGCAGCACGTCGCGCTTTCGGCGCCCGTGCTCATTCCTGGAATGCTCGTGCTCTCGGGCTTCTCGCGGGAGCTGAATCTCTTCACCCTCGGGGAGGAGAGCGCGTCGTCGCTGGGCATGCGGGTCGAGATATCGAAGCGGCTTCTGCTCGCGCTCGCCGCCGTCATCACCGGAGTGAGCATCTCGGTGTGCGGGCCCATCGGGTTCGTCGGGCTCTTGATCCCGCACCTGTTCCGCTTCCTCGTCGGGGCCGACCACAGGTCCCTGCTGCC
>JBEKVA010000205.1:0-7473 GCA_049514475.1 Spirochaetia bacterium | reverse complement strand
GTCCTTGTCCGAGGCGATGTTGTTGAACTTGAGGTTCCGCTCGGTGAACATGGCGCTCATGTTGTGATTGATGATCATCTAATCCTCCTTGAATGTGGGCGACCGGACGTCCTTGTCCGGGCATAGTCCTGTCTCAATGCTCGGTCGATTCAAAAAGTCCTTGAGGGATTTTTCGATTGCGCGAATCTTCGGAAACGGGTACTGTTCAGAAATGCTGGAGAAGAGCCGTCTCGAAGAGCTTTCGATAGCTCTGCCGGAGAAGGAGCGAAAGGAGCTCCTCGAGAGGATCGGCAAGAGAATGGAGAAGGAGGACGGCGAGGAAGCCGTCCCCGTCGAGCTACAGGAGGACGAGCGCGAGAAGATCGCCGCCTACGAGTTGAAGAAGGCGAGTGCCTGGGTGAGGTTCCTCCTGTGGATCCGCACCCTGGTCAGCGGCAGGCCCAAGATGGAGGTCTTCACGGACATCCGCCTGCGCATGCTGAAGTCGCACATCCGCTCGTCTTTTCCCGGTCTCTCCGGGTTCGAGACCCGTGACCTTACACCGAAATTCGCCCGCAAGCTCTACGACATATATCTCAAGACACAGGAGCTCGCCGGCGTGTACCACGCCCTCGGCACGGACAGGGCGGTGCGCGGGGCGGCATACACCTTCTACGTGGAGCAGCGGTGGGAGCACGCGAAAAAGACGGTTGAGGAGTTCGTGCCCACGGAGGAGATGGAGGAAATCTTCGCGCAGTCGGGCCAGACCGACGAGATCAAGAAGAAGCTTTCCCTGCGGCTGAACGACTACCTGCGCAGCATGCCCGAAACCTTCATCCTGCAGCTGGAAGAGCAGGCGAAGCTGCACCTCTCCCTCGGCAGGCTCGCCGCGTTTCCCTTCGCGCCGTTCTTCCGCTACTTCAATCACATCCTGGCGGAGTCGGCGGACCCCAAATACCCAAGCTTCGAGCACGCGCCCGTCATGCTCACGCTGGACCTCATGGAGAAGCTGCACGTGGGCTTCAGCCTGGTCCATCGGTGCGCGCCCGACTACCTGTATGCAGAGGAGCCGGTGTCGTATTACCTTTTCGTCCGCGCGGGGCTGAATCCGAATGACGAGCAGGACGAGGGCAGGATCGTCAATGAGCTGGCCCGCCTGCACACCGACGTGATGGACCTCGTGCGGGAGATCGACGCCTTCGAGAAGGCGGTGCCGCTGCTCGACCTGCTGCGCTATTTCCGCCGCGACCCCTGGTACCAGCTCATGTTCAACGCCCCGCGGCTGTACTTGAAGAGCCTCTACTTCTCCACGTTGAAGGCGCGCCTGGGGGTGGAGCTGGAAGAGAAGCTGGGAACCGTCAAGGAACGGGTGATCGGGCGCAAGATCCAGGAGTTGCTGAAAGGCCAGCGTTTCATCGATTTCAACTATTATAAAGAGGTCCCGGATTTCGATTTCCGCAAGCTGGGCCTGCCGTACTTCTCCTGCATCCGGAGCCTCGGCATGACCTATAACTACCTCCTGCAGCAGTTCAAGGGCACGGTGCAGGAGGCGGCGCAGATCGTTTCGGGCACGGCCCTGGCGAACAACCGCATCACGCAGAACAGGCTGAACCAGAACATCTCGGGACTTGAGGACCTGGAGGCGCGCATAGTCCTCTTCGACCGCTCCCTCTCTCCCGACGAGGAGGACGGGAAGCAGCTGGGCCGATTCAGGTTCAGCGTGGCCACCGACCTGCTGCTGCAGAAAAGCTACCGGGCATTCATCATGCAGAAGGACCGGGAGGCCCGGGACCTGATGGAGAAGGCGAAGGAATATCTGAACGGCATGAGGAAGATCCTTGACGATATCCGCATGAGCACCTTCGAGAATACCCGCTCGTTGCTGAAGGTCATCCACGTCTACCGGGGGAGGAACCTCACCCTCGGTCAGATCCTGAATACGCGCTCGGAGTCCATCGGCGGGTTCCTGAAGCTCGTCGATCAGCTGCTGGAAATAGAGAAGGGCTCCTGAGCGACCCGCTCCCGCAGGCGGCGCGTCGTCTCCCGCGGGTCTTCCACCAGCACGCGCTTGCCCGCAATCAGGTCGGCAATGCCTGTCTCCCGGGGATAGCGGGGTATGATGTGCAGGTGAAGGTGGCTGATGGAGGCCCCGGCGGAGGCGCCCATGTTGTACCCGATATTGTATGCGTGCGGCGAGCAGGTTTGGTCGAGGATTCCCAGGAGCCACCTTTGCAGCGCGGCAAGGCGCCGTTCTTCCGGCTCCGTGAGCTCGCGGATGTCCTCCACGTGACGCAGGGGGTACAGCAGGAGATGCCCGGGGTTGTAGGGATACAGGTTCACAGAAGCCACGAAAAGCTCATCACGCCAGATGCTGAGATCCACCACGTCGGGACTGTGGTCGCGTGCCAGGCACAGGATGCACCCGGGCGGGTGCCTGCCTTTCACGTAGAGCAGTTTCTCGAAATTGAAGAAATACGCCCCGTCATCCAAGCGGCTGCTCCGAATCGCCGGCGTGACCCTTCCCTGTGCGTCGCGGGCTGTTCTATACTGAAAATCGCATGAAAGGATATCCATTTCTCCCCCGCCTGTCCAGTTTCGCGGGCAGGGCCGTGGTCTTCTTCTTCGTGCTGTCTCTGCTTTTATGCTTCTTCTACGTCCTTGGCACCTACCAGGACTTCCTCGACTCCACGCAGCTCGCGTTGCTGTCACTCCTGCGCATCTCGCTGGGGTGCGAGATCGCCTGCGGAATCTGGTGCGCCGTCTTCCTGGTCTACCGCGGGGTGTACGAGAGGCGCGTATTCCCGGTGCGCTGGGTCCTGCTGCTTCTCGCGCTGGTCTTTTGCTCGGGGCTTCTCCTGGTTCTGCGCTTCGTCCAGTCTTGGCTCCAGTCCTGAAAACCGGCTATACTCCCGCTCATGGTCCCCTTCATCCTTGAAACACCGCGCACGATACAGTTCGGCATCGGCGCACTGCAGAAGCTTCCCTCTCTCGTCGACGGCCTGGGCAAACGCGCGCTGCTCGTCACCGGCACACGGTGGTTCGCCGAGTCAGGCTGGCGTCCGCGCATCAGCGATGCGCTGGGAGGACGCGCCTGCGGCAACCTCTGCCTGCCCGCGGGGGAGCCCTCGGGGCGATCCCTGACGGAGGCCGCTGCCGCGGCCGGCCGCTTTTCCCCGGATGTGCTGGTTGCCGTGGGCGGCGGCTCGGTGATCGACAGCGCGAAGGCGCTGTCGGCGCTGCTGCGCTTCCCCGGCCCCGTGGAGCGCTTCCTCGAAGGCGTTCCCGGATCCGTGCCCATTCCCGGGCCGGGCGTGCCCTGGATCGCCGTGCCCACGACATCGGGAACAGGCGCCGAGGTGACCAAGAATGCCGTGGTCAGGTCGGAAGAGCTGGGCGTGAAGCGGAGCATGCGCTCGCTGCACCTTCTGGCCAGCGCCGTTGTCGTCGATCCGCTGCTCACCCTCTCCCTGCCGGCCGAGGTCACGGGAACCTCCGGCCTGGATGCCCTGACGCAGCTCGTGGAGGCGTACGTCTCCCGATCCACGAATCCCTTCGTTCAATCGATCGTCGAAGGAGCCATCGGGCCGATGATCTCCGCTCTGGACGGGTTGCCCGGCGATCCCTCGAACGAGACACTGCGCGCACAGGCGAGCTACGGGGCCATGATCAGCGGGATGTCCCTCGCCAATGCGGGACTGGGGGCCGCCCACGGATTCGCGGCGGCCGTCGGCGGGATGTTCGGCGTTCCGCACGGCCTTGCCTGCGCGGTGTTTCTGCCCCACGTGCTGGCAGCCAACGCTCCCCTCATTCGCGAGCCCATGACGCGGCTGCTGGGGCGGGTTGCAGGGGCCCCTTCGGGGGATGCCACGGAGTGGCTCGGTGCCAGGGTGCGCACAATTCTCGCCGCGTTCGGGTTCCCCGCTGATCTGAAGGCGTACAAGATTCCCCGGGATCGGCTCGTGGAGATTGCCGAAAAATCATCCGGGTCCAGCATGCGCGGCAACCCGAAAGAGCTTTCCACCGAAGAGAGGGTCGCCATCCTCTCCATGGTGGCGTGAGGGAAGGCCCGTCAGGCATGACAACGGCGGTGAGAGGCGCAATCCAGGTGGAGGAAAACTCCCGACAGTCCATTGCCGCCGCAACGACACGGCTCGTCGGTGTGCTCCTCCGCGCGAACGGTATTGCCGAAGATCGGATCGTGAGCATCATCTTCTCTCTCACTGAAGACCTGAGCGCGATGAACCCTGCAGCCGCCCTGCGGGAAACCGGGTTTGCCCGGACCCCCCTGTTCTGCACGCAGGAGGCGCGCATCGACGGGGCAATGCCGCGGGTGATCCGTGTGCTCCTCACATTCGAGCATGCGGCACCCCACGAGGCGGTGCCTGTCTACCTGGAGGGCGCCCAGGCCCTTCGCGCGGACCTTGCCCGAGAGGAGCGCCCGTGAGCCAGCCCCTCACCGTGTGGCACGTGACACGGGAGTACGCAGGGCTGGCGGAGGCGGGCGGAGTCAAGGACGTCGTTCGCGGGCTGGCGGAGGCGCATGCGCGCGCGGGGGCCATGGTGAGCGTTGTCCTGCCCCTCTACGGATTCCTGCCGCGGGACCTGGCGGCCGCAAAGCCCGTGACTTCCTTCGCGCTTTCCCTGCCGGACCAGGACAAGGGAAACGCTTTCCAGGAGGAGACCGTGCGGGTGCTCGCCGCGCAGCGCGAAGGGGTGCGGCTGCTGCTCGTCGATTCCCCGCGGTTTTCACAGAAGCGCGACGTCTATGTCTACACGGCAGAGGACGAGAAGGAAAATCGCTGGCGCACGCGCGGGTCGGGTCACTGGGACTTCCACCAGCTGAATCTCACCCTGCAGCGCGCGGCCCTGGAGACCGCCCTGGCCCTGGATGAGCTCCCCGACGTCTTTCACTGCCACGACGGCCACACGGGGTTTCTGCCGGCCCTGATGCGCGAAGACGCGCGCTACGCGGCGCCCTTCCGGCGCACGGGCGCGGTGCTGACGATACACAACGCGGGGGCCGGATATCACCAGGAGGTGTGGGACCCCGGGTTCGCCGGGCTCCTTACCGGCCTTCCGGAGCCTGTCCTGAGCAAAGGGGAGCTGGACGGGGCCACCGACCCTCTGCTGCTCGCCGGCTCATACGCGCGGCTTGTCACGGTCTCTGAACGCTACGCGGAGGAGATGCTCGGCGAACGGGAGAAGGAGATGAGCGGCGGGCTGGGCAGGACGCTGCGGGAGAGAGGCATACCGCTACGGGGGATCACCAACGGAATTGACCCGTCCCCCTGGGACCCGCGCTTTCCCCAGAGAACGGGGCTTCCTGCCGCATTCAACCCGGAGACCGGCGACCTGGCTGGCAAGCGGAAGTGCCGCGAGGTCCTGGCCGAGCGGCTGGCGCTGAAGGGCCACCGGGGGTTTTCCGATGAGCCGGTGTATGCCTTTGTGGGCCGGCTGACCGGCCAGAAAGGCGTTCACCAGCTCTACGAGGCAATCCGAAAGCTGGTAGGGGCATCCGCCGCGTGCCGGTTCGTCGTGCTGGGGCAGGGGGAGAAGACGATGGAGGCGATGCTGGCGAACCTGGCGGCGCAGACCTCCGCTTCCGGTCGCCTCACCTTTGTCGCGCGCTATGACAACCCGTTGGCATCCCTCATTTACGCGGGAAGCGATTTCTTCCTCATCCCCTCCGCCTATGAGCCGTGCGGGCTCACCGATTATGTAGCCCAGCTCGTGGGCAGCATCCCCGTTGTCCATCACGTGGGCGGCCTTGTGAAGGTGAGGGACGGGGAGACGGGGTTCAGCTATGACGAGCACAGCACCGGCGCGCTGGTATCTGCCATCGAGCGCACCGCCGGGCTGTACCGCCGCGATCCGCAGGCGCTGGAGCGCATACGGCGGCGGGCCTTTAGGGAAATATTTTCGCACCACACATGGGATCGCGTTCTTTCCGACGGATACCTTCCCCTGTACGAAAAGGAGACGGCACACAGCGCATGGACGGGGAAATAAGCCTCAAGACTTCAGTCGATGTTGCGCGCATCCGCCGTGCAAGCCGGGTCGCGGAGCGCTGCCTTCGCTATCTCGCCCCCTGCGTCCGCCCCGGCATCTCCACCCTGGAGCTGGACAACCTGGCCTCGACATATCTGGCGGAGACGGGCGCGCTCTCCGCGCTGCGCGGCTATAAGGGGTTTCCCGGGTGCATCTGCACCTCGGTGAACAATGTCGCGGCGCACGGCATCCCCACCAACCGGGAGCTGGAAGATGGGGACGTCCTCAGCATCGACATCACCGTCAGCGTCAACGGATGGCACGGGGACGCGGCGTGGACATTCCTGGTGGGAGAAGGGACACCGGACACCCGTCGCCTCGTGCGGGCCTCCTGGACGGCGAGCCTCGCGGGAATCCGCGCCGCCGTTGCCGGCAGCCGCATCGGTGACGTGGGGGCCGCCATCCAGGAGGCGGCGCGCAAGTTCGGCTGCACCGTCATCGAGGACTACGTCGGGCATGGCATCGGGCGGGCCATGCATGAAGACCCGATGGTGCTGAACTTCGGCACGTCCGACACGGGGCTGCGCATTGTGCCGGGCATGGTCTTCACCGTGGAGCCGATGCTCAACCTCGGCCGCAGGGACGTGCACGTCTCCAGCGACGGCTGGACGCTCGTGACCAGTGACGGCAGCCTGTCGGCGCAGTTCGAGCAGACCGTGGCTGTCTTCAGGGATTACACCGAGGTGCTCACGTATTCCCACGGGGACATCTTCGAATCTCTTGACTTTCCCCCATCCCTGCAATAGCCTAGTTTTTCCCGACGCCACCTTAGCTCAACTGGCAGAGCACGTGATTTGTAATCTCGAGGTTCTCGGTTCAAGTCCGAGAGGTGGCTTTTAGGTATTCTTCTGGTAGCGGCAGATGACGAAAGCACGGTTTTCATTTGACGGCCCCCTTCACGACATATATAGCTCGGGAAAGGTTTCCCTGCAATTCGAGCACTCCCAAGGCCAACCTGGCAGCGGGCCAGATTGCCTTCAGTCACCCGCCTGGTGCCAGCCGGGCTCGATGGTTTCACCCCGTATTCGACCGCGAACAGGCTCTTCAAGAGCTCGTAGACGATCTTTCGGAGCGAGTGAAGACCGCTGAGATCGAAGGGGTATTCTCCGGCGCACACTCTGGAGAGGCCTACCTAATAGCTCTGTTGGGCGGCTCGCCCAAATCTTGGCAGACCCAACCAAAATACCGAGTGATTTGAAGACTTGAAATAAAGGCATCGGCTGAAAATGACCGAACAGAGACGGTCTACTATTCATCACGCCGCGGGCGCGAAATGAGGGACGCCGCTGCCGCCGAGGCCAAGCAATTCGGCAACTCAAACCGGACATCTGGCTCGCAGCGCGAAGTAGACTCCTCAGGAGGCGCTTAACATTCTCGTTGCGGTTGGTTGGTCTTGTGGTTCGAAGTGGGGTGGTCACTAGAGTTCACTTCGCGCTAGCGATTCGG